>JBBREW010000005.1:0-23188 GCA_038225335.1 Rhodobacterales bacterium | reverse complement strand
CGCAGCCTGTCGGCGGTGAAATCATTCTATCGCTGGCTGTCCGACCGCGAAGGGTTCGAACCCACCGCCGTGCTGTCCACCCGCAGCCCCAAGTTCACCAAGAAACTGCCCCGCCCGCTGGAGGTCGACGCCGCCCGCGCGATGATCGACCGGGTCGAATGTCAGGCGACCGACCCTTGGGTGGCGGCCCGCGATGCGGCGGTCGTGACCGTCCTTTATGGCTGCGGCCTGCGGATATCAGAGGCGCTGGGCCTGACCACCCGGCAGATCCCCCTGCCCGCCACCCTGCGCATCACCGGCAAGGGCGGCAAGATGCGGCTGGTCCCGGTCCTGCCCGCGGCCCGAGATGCGGTGGCCGATTATGTGCGGCTGTGCCCCCACGATCTGACCGACGGCGGGCCGGTGTTTCGCGGCGTGCGCGGCGGCCCCCTGAACCCCCGCGCCATCCAGAAGGTGATGGAAACCGCGCGCCTGCAACTGGGCCTGCCCGCAACCGCAACCCCGCATGCCCTGCGCCACAGCTTTGCCACCCATCTGCTGACTGCCGGCGGTGATCTGCGCTCTATTCAGGAATTGCTGGGCCATGCCAGCCTGTCCACCACCCAGGCCTATACCGCCGTCGATGCCGCCCGCCTGATGGCGGTCTATGATGCGGCCCATCCACGGGCCTGATCTGCTTTTACACTTTGCCCCGGGGCCGCAACGGACCCGGCCACCGCCCCTTGATACACCACCTGTTTTCGCTTTTTCTGAAATACTCCCGCGCGGCGCGCGCCTGCCCTCTCAATCCTGACCGACATCTGTCATGGATGTCCTCTCGCTGACGAAAGCATCCGCTGATGACCATCGCCCAGAAAGCCCTTGCCGTTCACCTGTTCACCGCGACAGGGGCGGTTTTTGCCATGCTTGCCATGCTGGAAGCGGTGGACAACAACTGGTCGCTGATGTTCCTGTGGCTGGTGGTCGCGTTTTTCGTGGATGGCGTCGATGGTCCGCTGGCCCGGCGGTATGACGTGGAAACCAATGCGCCGCACTTTGACGGCGTGCTGCTGGATCTGATCATCGACTATCTGACCTATGTGTTCATCCCGGCCTATGCCCTTTATGGATCGGGGTTGATGGACGGCTGGTCGGGTTGGGTCGCGATCATCATCATCACCTTTGCCAGTGCGCTGTATTTCGCGGATACCCGCATGAAGACGCAGGATTATTCCTTTTCCGGTTTTCCGGGCTGCTGGAACATGCTGATCCTTGTGCTGTTCGCCGTCACGCCGGTCTGGTGGGTCAGTCTGACCGTGGTCGCGTTGCTGGCCGTCACGATGTTCGTTCCGGTGAAATTCGTTCACCCGGTCCGGACCCAGCGCTGGCGGTCGGTCACCCTGCCGATGGCGCTGGGCTGGGTCGTGTTCGCGGGCTGGGCGGCCTGGGTCGATTTCGATCAGGGGTCGTGGGCACATTACGGGCTGATCATCACCTCGGTCTATCTGACGCTGGCCGGTGGCGTGCAGCAGTTGTTGCACGGGCGTGATGGTTGACCGGGTGCTATGGTTGACCGGGCGGGCGCTGCCCTGACCTTGTCCTAAATCCGCGTCAGGGCGACGCCCGCGACGATCAGGCAGGCGGCTGCACCCTTTGGCCATGTCATCCGTTCGCGGAACACCAGCCAGCCGATCAGCACAGCAAACAGGATCGACGTTTCGCGCAGCGCCGCGACAAGGGCGATCGGGGCCACGGTCATGGCCCAGACCACGATGGCATAAGCGGCAAAGGAACAGGCCCCGGCAAACAGTCCAAGCATCCAGACGCGCCCACTGCGGGGCACCACCGCCCGGCCGCGCAGCGCAAGGATGACTGGCACATAAAACACCGCCGCAGCGATTAACAGCCAGCCGGTATAGGCCAGCGCATCGCCCGCCAGTCGCGCGCCCAATCCGTCGGTCAGGGTATAGGCCGCAGTGGCGCAGGCGGACCCTGCGGCAAAGGGCAACATGTCGCGCCCTGCGCCACCCCGGAACACACCCGCCGCCATGACCGAAAGCCCGCAGCCAAGGATCAGCACGCCCGCCACCTCTGTCACCGACACGGGGTCAAGGGCGAAGACCACGCTGACAGCCAGCAGGATCAGCGGTGCCCCGCCACGGGCCAGCGGATAGACCCGGCCAAGATCGCCGCGGTCATAGGCATAGCCCAGAAACAACTGATACAGCGTATGGATCGCCCCCGACCCCGCGATCCAGACCCAAACCTGCGCATCGGGCAAGGGCCGGGTCAGCACGACGCAAAGCCCGGTCAGGGCATTGCCAAGGGTCAGCACCAGCATCGCAGACTGCTTGTCCCGGCCATGCCGGATCAGGGCGTTCCAGACCGCGTGCAACAGCGCCGCCAGCAGCACGGCCAACAGGACGGCCAGCGTCATGATTGCCGCCTGTGGCGGTGCCATTGGTCTGGCGATGCCACGCGCCGATGGCGGCGCGTGGCCTGTGTCAGGGGCGTGGGATCAGGCCAGCGCCGCATCGCAGCGGGCGCAGACGCCGGGGTGGCTGTGGTGACCCACATCCGGCAGGATTTTCCAGCACCGCTGGCATTTTTCACCAACCGCCCGATCAAAGACGACACCGACATCCGGCACATCATCCAGCCGGAACGCGTCGGCGGGTGCGGCGTCGGTGCTGATCACGATACCCGAGGTGATGCACAGGTCGTCAAACGAAAGGGTCTGCAGGGTCGCGGCCTCTGCCGGGGTGACAAAGACGGTGGGGGCGGCTTCCAGCGAGGCGCCGATGACCTTTTCGGTGCGCTTCACCTCCAGCGCGCCGGTCACGACGCGGCGGACACGGCGCACGGTGGCCCATTTGGCCGCAAGCGCCGCATCGTTCCAGACGGCAGGTGTGTCCGGGAAATCCTGCAGATGGACAGAGGCGACGGGCCCGCTGTGCCGTTCCAGCCAGACCTCTTCCATCGTGAAACACAGGATCGGGGCAAGCCATGTGGTCAGGCGGTCGAACAGCAGTTCCAGCACGGTCCGGACCGCACGCCTGCGGGGCGTGTCGCCGTCGCAATACAGCACGTCCTTGCGGATGTCGAAATAGAAGGCCGACAGATCCAGCGTCGCGAAATCAAAGATCGCGCGGAACACGCCCTGAAAATCATAGGCCGCATAGCCCCGGCGCACGGTGCCGTCCAGTTCCGACAGGCGGTGCAGCACCCATTGTTCCAGCTCTGGCATGGCATCGCGGTCCACGCGGTCGGCGTCGGTCACATCGGCCAGCGATCCCAGCATGAACCGCATGGTATTGCGCAAACGCCGATAGCTGTCGGCGGTGCCTTTCAGGATTTCCGGTCCGATCCGCTGATCGGACGTGTAATCCGCCTGCGCCACCCAAAGCCGCAGGATATCGGCGCCGTATTCCTTGATGATGGTTTCGGGCAGGATGGTGTTGCCCAGGGACTTGGACATCTTCATGCCCTTTTCGTCCAGAGTGAAGCCGTGGGTCACGACACCCCGGTAAGGGGCGCGGCCCAGCGTG
Source organism: Rhodobacterales bacterium (assembly GCA_038225335.1). GTDB lineage: Bacteria > Pseudomonadota > Alphaproteobacteria > Rhodobacterales > Rhodobacteraceae > Loktanella. Next base: position 19,661 of record JBBREW010000005.1, on the reverse strand, counting down.
CCGCAGGCCTGCAACAGGGACGAATGGAACCAGCCCCGGTGTTGATCGGTGCCTTCCATATAGACGTCGGCGATGCCGTCGGCGGACCCATCGGCCCGGTCGCGCAGCACAAAGGCGTGGGTTGATCCGGAATCGAACCAGACATCCAGAATGTCAAAGACCTGATCCCAGTCGTCGGGATTGTAATCAGGCGACAGGAACCGCGCCTTTGCACCGTCCATATACCATGCGTCGGCCCCTTCGACCGCAAAGGCATCGCGGATGCGGGCGTTCACGGCGTCGTCACGCAGCAGAAAGTCAGGATCGGTCGGCAGCGCACCCCGTCTGGTAAAGCAGGTCAGCGGCACACCCCAGGCCCGTTGCCGCGACAGCACCCAGTCGGGGCGCTGTGAAATCATCGCATGCAGACGGTTGCGGCCGCGCTGCGGCGTCCATGTCACCAGCTCGTCGATCGACCGCAGGGCCCGTTCGCGGATGGTTGTGCCGTAGGTGTCCTGCCCGTCGCCCACGGGGCGGTCGATGGCCGCGAACCATTGCGGCGTGTTGCGGAAAATGACCGGGGCCTTTGACCGCCACGAATGGGGATAGCTGTGCTTGATCTTGCCGCGCGCGAACAGGCCACCCACAGCGGCCAGTTTTTCGATGACGGCAGTGTTGGCGTCGCCTTCCCATGACTTGTTCTTGGGCTTGTCGCGGAAGATCGCGGTGCCCCCAAAGAACGGCATGTCGGCGCGGAATGTCCCGTCTTCCATCACGTTGTAGGTGATGACCTGTTCCAGCATCCCCAGATCGCGATAGAGTTCGAATTCCTCCATCCCGTGGCTGGGCGCGCAGTGGACGAACCCGGTGCCTTCGTCATCGGTGACAAAGGGCGCGGCGCGGAAATCGCGCGGCGCGTCCCATTCGCCGTTCGATCCTTCGGTGCCTGCAAGGGGGTGGGCGATCTGGCTGATCGCCGCCGGATCGACATCGCGCAGGCGCGTCCACATGCTGTCGTCAAGGCGTGCCTTATGGAAGGCCGTGGCGGCAAGGCCGTCGGCCAGCAGATATTTGTCGCCGACCGTCATCCAGCTTTGTTCGGGCACGCCGGTGACTTCGTACAGGCCGTAGGCGATGTCGCGGCCATAGACGACGGCCTTGTTGGACGGGATCGTCCAGGGGGTCGTGGTCCAGATGACGATATGCGCGCCCAACAGATCGCGGTTGTCGCCGCCCACCGGGTCCAGCACCTTGAACTTCACCCAGACGGTGTGGCTTTCCTTGTCGTGGTATTCGACCTCTGCCTCTGCCAGCGCGGTCTTTTCCACGGGTGACCACATCACGGGTTTGGACCCCTGATACAGCGTGCCGTTCATCAGGAACTTTTGAAACTCTGCCGCGATGACCGATTCGGCGTGGAAATCCATCGTCAGATAGGGGTCGTCCCAGTTTCCGGTGATGCCAAGGCGTTTGAATTCCGCGCGCTGGATATCGACCCAGCCTGCGGCGAACTTGCGGCATTCCTGACGAAAGGCCACGACATCCACGTCGTCCTTGTCCTGCCCCTTGGCACGGTACTGTTCTTCGATCTTCCATTCGATGGGCAGACCATGGCAATCCCAGCCGGGGATATAGCGGGCGTCGCGGCCCATCATCTGCTGGCTGCGCACGATCATGTCCTTGATCGTCTTGTTCAGGGCGTGACCGATGTGCAGGTGCCCGTTGGCATAGGGGGGGCCGTCGTGCAGGGTAAAGGGTGTGCGCCCTTCCTTTTGACGCAGCAGGTCATAGATGCCGATCTGTTCCCAGCGGGCCAGCCATTCGGGTTCGCGTTTCGGCAGACCGGCGCGCATCGGAAAATCCGTGCGGGGCAGGTTCAGCGTGTCTTTGTAATCAAGGGTGGCGGCGGTCGTATCGGGGGTGTCGGCGCACATGGGCGGCGTCCTTTGATCTGGCAGAGGGCAGGAAAATACGAAGACGAAAGACCGGGACGGCGTCGGGTGCAATGCCCTGACCCGCCCACAGAAAAACCCGGCGGCGCTGTCGGTCAGCGCGCCGGGGACATAATTCGTATCAAAACCCGCATCATCATGGCGGCGTTATAGGCGCAGCCCCCAGCCGGGTAAAGATGCACCGTCCGCTTGTCTTAGCGGCAATAACCGCCGCTGCGATAGCCTGCGGTGTCAAAGTGGAAATGGTCCCGGTGGGCCGCGTTGGCATTGGGTCCCAGCACCGTGCCGAAGCGGCCGCAGGCCGCGCGCCACATCGCTTTCAACTGCTCGCCCGCGGTGCCGCTGTTCCAGTCGGTCAGCACCGTGATTTCCCGGCCGTTGCGCAGTTGGATGCCGCCGATGTCCACGGCACGCCCGCGCCCGTGTTCGGACAGTTTGTTGTTGGTGGCACTGCCGCCGACCCGGTTGCGGCAGGTGTAATGCCCCATGATCCGCAAGGCGGCCACACCGCCGCCCGTATCACCCACCGCAGGCAGGACGCCGTCCGTGACCCAGCGGCGCAGGGCCTTTGCGGTGCCGCAGTCGATGGTGGGCTGGGCAGTCAGTTGCACGCCCGCGACGGACCGCACCCGCACGGCACCGACCACGCCGCAGCCGCCGGGACCGTCAATGTCGTTGATGACATCGCCGATGATCTGCGGATCGCCGCAAATCTGGCCGCGCGTCTGCGCGGGGGGGGCTGCTGCCACCGCAGGGGCCGGGGGCGGCGTCTGCTGAACAAAAGCCGCGGGACGCAAGGCGGGGCGGTCCACGGCGCGGGGGGCCAGCGGGCTGAAGGCAAAGAGGTTTTCTTCGGCGCGGGCCTGCGGCTGGGTTGCGGCACCGATCGCCATGTCGGGGCGCAGTCCCGGCCGCATCACGGGACGCAACGGCGGTGCCGGTGTGGCAAGCGCCAGCGTGACCGGTCCGGGTGCCACGGGCGTCGCAAGCGGTGCTGCCGGCGTCGCTGTCTGGGGGCGCGGCGTGGGGCGGTTGGCGCGTTCGATGTCGGGAGGTGGGCGGCCTTCTTCGGCGACGGGCACGGGCGGTCGGGCGCTGGGGCGCAGGGTCGAATCCGGCCCTTCAGCGGCGGCCTGCGTGGCCAGCAACAGACCCAGCAGGACGGCAGGCCAAGGGGTGATGCCCCCCCTCATCGCTGACCCGGCGTGCGGCCAAAGTCGGGGGCATCCGTATCCTGCCCCGCATCAATGATCCCCCGCCGGATCGCGCGGGTGCGGGTGAAATAGGCGTGCAGGTGGTCACCGTCACCGGTGCGGATCGCGCGTTGCAGGGCAAAAAGTTCTTCGGTGAAGCGACCAAGGATTTCCAGAGTCGCATCCTTGTTGGTCAGGAACACGTCGCGCCACATGGTCGGATCAGAGGCGGCGATCCGGGTGAAATCGCGAAAGCCTGCGGCGGAATACTTGATGACTTCGCTGTCGGTGACGCGGCGCAGGTCGTCGGCCACACCCACCATGGTATAGGCAATCAGGTGCGGCGTGTGGCTGGTCACGGCCAGCACCAGATCGTGATGTTCGGCGTCCATTTCATCGGTATTGGCGCCCATGCCCTGCCAAAAGGCGGCAAGCCGGTCCACGGCGGCGCGGCAGGCACCGTCCGTGGGCACGATGATGCACCAGCGGTTGTCGAACAGCGTGGCAAAGCCTGCGCGCGGCCCGGAATGTTCGGTGCCCGCAAGCGGGTGTGCGGGGACGAAATGCACCGATTCCGGCACATGCGGTGCAACGACGTCGATCACCGCCTTTTTCACCGACCCCACATCGGACAGGGTGGACCCCGGTTTCAGGTGCGGTGCGATATCCACCATGACCTGTTCCATCGCGCCGACCGGCACGCAAAGCACCACAAGGTCCGCATCCCGCACCGCCTCTGCGGCGGTGTCGCATACGTCGCAGAGGTTCAGCGCGCGGGCGGTGTCGCGGGTGTCCTGCGACCGGGCAAAGCCTGTGACCTGCCCCGCCAGACCGCCCCGGCGGATCGCCAGCGCCATCGACGAGGCGATCAGCCCCAGACCGATCAGCGCCACCTTGTCATAAAGGACCGTCACCGCGCGCCCTTGAACTGGGCCACCGCATGGACGACCCGGCGGCAGGCCGATTCGTCACCCACAGTGATGCGCAGGCATTGCGGCAGCTTGTATCCCGCGACCCGGCGCACGATGATTCCCTGAGTCCGCAGATAATCGTCGCAGGCGTTCGCTTCATCCGCAGAGGTGAACCGCGCCAGCACGAAATTGGCGGTAGAGGTATCGGAGGGCACGCCCAGTTCGGCCAGTGCCGTGGCCATCCATTCGCGCCAGCGGGCGTTGTCGGTCCGGCACCGGTCCAGCCAGCCGGTATCGCGCACCGCGGCCTCTGCCGCGGCAAGGGCGGCGGTGGACAGATTGAAGGGTCCGCGCACCCGGTTCAGCACGTCGATGATCGCTTGCGGACCGTAACCCCACCCGACGCGCAGACCGCCCAGACCGTAGATCTTGGAAAAGGTGCGGGTCATGATGACGTTCTGGCGCGCTTCGATCAGGGCAAGCCCCGCATCGAAACCTTCGACATATTCCGCATAGGCGCCATCCAGCACCAGAATCGCCCCGGACGGCAGACCGTCGGCCAGACGGGCGACCTCTGCCTGACCGATCATGGTGCCGGTGGGGTTGTTGGGATTGGCGATAAAGACCAGACGGGTCCGGTCGGTGCATGCCGCAAGGATCGCGTCCACGTCCGTGACCCGTTCGTGTTCCGGCACCTCGACGGGGGTGGCCCCGTTGGCGAGCGCGGAAATGCGATACATGGCAAAGCCGTGTTCGGTGTGGATCACCTCTGTCCCCGGTCCGGTATAGGCCTGACACAGGAAATGGATAATTTCGTCGCTGCCGACGCCGCAGATGACGCGGGCGGGATCGACGTGCCAGACATCACCGATGGCCGACCGCAGGCTGGCGTGGTCGGTGGTCGGATAGCGGTGCAGATCGTGCGAGGCACGGACCAGCGCCTCTTTCGCGCGGTCAGAGGGGCCGTATGGGTTTTCGTTGGACGAGAGTTTCAGCACGTTCGACACACCGTCCACATGCGCAGCCCCGCCCTGATACAACGCGATATCCATGATGCCGGCGCGAGGAGTGATCGTCATGGGAAACCTGGTCCGCTTGCAAGGAGTGTCGGAGGTGGTTCTAGCGGCCCCGGCCCGGTCTGACCAGTGGCAAGCGGTGCGACCTGCTGGCATCGGCCGATGCGCCTGTCGCAATCGCGCCTGTGTAAGGCATGGCCGGGGACAGACATGCAAAGGGCCGCACCTTGCGGCGCGGCCCGGTTGCGACAAGACCTGACAGGATCAGTTCTTGGCGTAGAATTCGACGACGAGGTTCGGTTCCATCGTGACCGGATAAGGCACGTCGGACAGGGTCGGCGTGCGCACAAAGGTCGCAACCATCTTGGAGTGGTCCACGTCCATGTAGTCGGGCACATCGCGTTCGGGCAGCTGGGCTGCGACCATGACGAGTTCCATCTGCTTGGACTTGCCACGCACCTCGATCACGTCGCCTTCCTTGACGCGGTAGGAGGGGATGTTCACGCGCAGGCCGTTCACGGTCACGTGGCCGTGGTTCACGAACTGGCGGGCGGCAAACACGGTCGGCACGAATTTCGCGCGGTAGACCACGGCGTCCAGACGACGTTCCAGCAGGCCGATCAGGTTTTCACCGGTATCACCCTTGACGCGTTCGGCTTCTGTATAGATGCGGCGGAACTGCTTTTCGGTCAGATCGCCGTAGTAGCCTTTCAGTTTCTGCTTGGCCCGCAGTTGCAGACCGAAATCAGATACTTTGCCCTTGCGGCGCTGGCCGTGCTGGCCGGGGCCGTATTCGCGGCGGTTCACCGGGGACTTTGGACGGCCCCAGATGTTTTCGCCCATGCGGCGGTCAATCTTGTATTTGGCAGCGGTGCGTTTGGTCACGGCTGATCTCCTTCGGTTGTGTCCCTGTAGGGGACGTGAAGGGCGTTGTCCTTTGGGCGGTTGCCCTGACAGGAGTCCTCTTGCGAGGCCCACCAACACCAATGAAAGGGGCGATTAGGTCATGCGGGGGGCGGTGTCAACAGCCTGCGGCACAGGGCGCGCTGTGGCCTTGCACGCCCCGCGTGTTGGCGGCATGGTCCGCCGCATGACCGATCAGACCACACCGCCGCAGATTGTGCTGGCCCCGCAGACCGCATCCCCGTCCCAACCGCATCCGCTGGCCTTTCTGGCGGCCTTTGGCGCGGGCGGGTTGCTGTCGTTGATGGTGTTGTTCAACGGCACGCTGGCGTTGCATGGATCACTGCTGTTTTCAAGCTGGGTGCCGCATGCCACCGGCACCATCGCGGCACTGGTGTTCCTTGCGGTGCTGCGGCCGGGACGGGTGACGCGGGTGCGCGCGCCGCTGTGGGCCTATGCGGGCGGGGTGTCGGGGGCGGTGACGGTGATGCTGACATCCTATGCGCTGAACACGCCGCTGGCGCTGTCGGGGACGCTGGCGATCGGGCTGGCGGGGCAGATGATCTTTGGTCTGATCGCCGATGCGCGCGGGCTGTTCGGCCTGCCGCAGCGCAGCCCCGTGGCCCGCGATATCGCAGCACTGGTGCTGATCGTGGCGGGATCGCTGATCCTGATCTTTCTGGGGGGTGCGTGATGATCATAGCCATCATCGCGGCCTTTGGCGCGGGGGTGCTGGTCATCCTGAGCCGCCAGATCAACGGGCGGTTGAGCCTGAATACATCGGCGCTGGAATCGTCGTTCTGGAACCATGCGGTGGGGGCTGTGACGCTGACACTGGCCGCACTGGTGTTCGGCGGGTTGCTGGATGCACGGGTGGCGGATGTGCCGTGGTGGGCCTGGGCCGGGGGCACCGGGGGCGTGGTGTTCATTGCCGCATCCAGTTGGCTGGTGACGCGGCTGGGGGCGGCGCAGACCGCGCTGCTGATCATCGCCGGACAAATGGTGTCGGGGGTTGTGCTGGATGTGATCCGGGGCGCGCCGGGATCGCCGCTGGCACGCAGCATCGGGGTCGCGCTGATCCTTGCGGGGATGTGGGTCAGCCGGGGACGCCGCCGCGCGCGACGCCCTGTCTGAATTGACGCCACAGGTGCGCGCCCTTCAGTCCGGCGCAGCCCCGGCATAGGTCAGCGTCGCCGCAACGGCGCGGGTCCACTGGCCGAATTTGGCATCCCGCGTGGCGTCGTCCATCTGCGCATCAAACGTGCGTTCCAGCGCCCACATGGCGGCAAAGCCGTCCTGATCGGGATAGATCCCTGCCCGCGATCCCGCCAGCCACGCAACCCCGAGTGCTGTGGTTTCCAGCACCTTTGGCCGGTCAACGGGGGCGTCGATGATGTCGGCCAGAAACTGCATGGCATAGTTTGACGCACTCATGCCGCCATCGACGCGCAGGGATGCATCGCCCGCCTGCCCGGTCCAGTCGGCCCGCATGGCGTCCAGCAGATCGCGGGTCTGGAACCCCACGCTTTCAAGGGCCGCGCGGGCCAGTTCGGCCGGACCGGAGTTACGCGACAACCCGTAGATCGCCCCCCGGCATTCGGCATTCCAATAGGGTGCGCCAAGGCCGGTAAAGGCAGGCACCAGCACCACCGGCTGATCCGGGTCGGATTGTTCGGCCAGAGGCTGGGTTTCCTTTGCCTCGCGGATCATCTTCAGCCCGTCGCGCAGCCACTGGACAACCGCGCCCGCGATAAATATCGACCCTTCCAGCGCGTAGGTCGGTTTGCCGTCCAGTTGATAGGCGATGGTCGTGAGCAGGCGAGAGGTCGATGCAACCGCCGTATCGCCGGTGTTCAACAGCGCAAAGCAGCCGGTGCCATAGGTGCATTTCATCATGCCGGGGGTAAAGCAGGCCTGTCCCAATGTCGCCGCCTGCTGGTCGCCCGCCACGCCAAGGATCGGGATCGCGCGCCCGAACAGATCCGGGCGGGTCATGCCGAAATCGGCGGCGCAGTCCATGACCTGCGGCAGCATCTGCATCGGGATATCCAGCAGGTCGCAGATCGTGGACGACCAGCCGCCCTTGTGGATGTCATAAAGCATCGTGCGGCAGGCGTTGGTCGCATCGGTGACATGGGCCGCACCCCCGGTCAACTTCCAGATCAGCCATGAATCCACGGTGCCAAAGGCCAGATCACCGGCAGCCGCCCGGTCCCGCGCCCCGTCGACGTGATCGAGGATCCATTTCACCTTTGTGGCGGAAAAATAGGGGTCAAGCAGCAGGCCCGTCTTGGCTGTCACGACCGCCGCGTGATCCGCCAGATCCCGGCAGATGTCAGCGGTGCGGCGGTCCTGCCAGACGATCGCGTTGTGGATCGGCTGACCTGTCGTGCGGTCCCAGACGATGGTTGTTTCGCGCTGGTTGGTGATGCCGATGGCCGTGATGTCATCGGCCCCCAGTTGCGCCTTTTCGATGGCGGCGCGACAGGTCGCGGCGGTGGTGGCCCACAGGTCGGACGGGTCGTGTTCAACCCAGCCCGACTGGGGAAAGTGCTGGGGGAATTCTTCTTGCGCGGTGGCAACGGGGGTCATGTCCGCGTCAAAGATGATGGCGCGGGTGGATGTGGTGCCTTGGTCGATCGCAAGAATATGGGTCATGGTAACGGTCCTTAGGGGGCTGTGGGCGTGGACGGGCGCGCGTCGGGATTGGCGGCCTGCTGGCGCATCCAGTCGTCCAGTGCGGCGATCTGGTCTGTGGTCAGGCGCAGGCCCAGTTTGTTGCGCCGCCAGACAACATCGTCCGCGCGGGTTGCAAATTCATGGGCCATAAGCCAGCGGACCTCTGTTGCGGTCAGGGTTGCGCCGAAATCGCGCCCCAGAGCGTCGGCGCTGCGGGCACCATCCAGCATGACAGCGGCTTCGGTGCCGTAGGCGCGGATCAGGCGGCGCGCCCAGAACAGCGTCAGAAAAGGATAGGCCAGCATCAGTTCATCAATCAAGCGTTGCACGTCGCCCACGGCAAAATTGCCGCCGGGCAAGGCCACGCCCGCGGTCCAGCGCCCCGGCAGGCCGTCAAAGTGCGGGCGCAGCTTTGCTACCGCGTCCTCTGCCAGTCGGCGGAACGTCGTGATCTTGCCGCCAAAGATGTTCAAAAGCGGCGCACCGTCCCCTGCATCCAGCTGCAAAACGTAATCGCGGGTGGCGGCAGAGGCGCTGCTGGCCCCGTCATCGAACAGCGGGCGCACCCCCGAATAGGTCCAGACGATATCCTCTGTCGTCACGGGCCGCTTGAAATAGCGGTTGGCGAAATCCAGCAGATACTGCGCCTCTTGCGGGGTGCAGACCGGGGGCTGGTCGGGGGTGTCGTGATCGGTGTCGGTGGTGCCGATCAGGGTAAAGTCATCCTCATACGGGATGGCAAAGATGATGCGCCCGTCTTCGCCCTGAAAGAAATAGCACTTGTCGTGATCGTAAAGTTTCGTCGTCACGATATGGCTGCCGCGCACAAGCCGGACCCCGGCGGTGGATTTGCTGTGGACCGTCTCGGCGATGATCTGGCCCGCCCACGGCCCCCCCGCATTGACCAGCGCGCGCGCCGTCACCTGTTCGGTGCCCTGCCCCCGGTCAAGGTCGATGGTCCAGTGATCGCCGGTGCGGCGGGCGGATGTGACACGGGTGCGCGGCATGATGACCGCGCCCCGCGTGGCCGCGTCGCGGGCGCAGAGCACGACCAGCCGCGAATCCTCGATCCAGCAGTCGGAGTATTCGTAGGCGGTGGTGAACCGATCCTGCAACGGCGCACCTTCGGGGCCGTGACGCAGATCGACGGTGCGGGTGCCGGGCAGCGTCGTCCTGCCGCCCAGATGGTCATACAGGAACAACCCAAGCCGGATCAGCCACGCGGGACGGCGGCCTTTCATCCACGGCATGACGATGGAGAGCAGTTTCGATGTGGGCGTATCGCTGTCGAACCGCATGTCGGCGGTATAAGGCAGCACGAACCGCATCGGCCAACTGATATGCGGCATGGCGCGCAGCAGCACCTCGCGTTCGGCAAGGGCGTGACGCACAAGGTTGATCTCGAAATACTCCAGATAGCGCAGGCCGCCGTGGAACAGTTTGGTCGAGGCGGACGAGGTGGCAGAGGCCAGATCATTCATGTCGGCCAAGGCAACCGTCAGCCCGCGCCCGGCGGCATCACGGGCGATCCCGCAGCCGTTGATGCCACCGCCGATGATGAAAATGTCATATGGTCTGGTCATGGGTGTGCCTTGCTGTTCGTCAGGGTGACTGCCCTATGCGCGATGGGATCGCAACAAAAGGGGGCCTATCCGGCAGGGGCGATCAGCGCACAGATCTGACGCACGGCGGCGGCATAGCCATTGACGCCGAAACCGACGATGACCCCGTCCGCGCGGGCAGAGATATAGGAATGGTGGCGAAACGCCTCTCTGCGGTGGATGTTGGAAATGTGGACCTCTATCACCGGGCCGTCATAGGTGTTCAGCGCGTCGAAAATCGCGACAGAGGTGTGGGTATAGGCGCCCGCGTTGATGATGATGCCGGCGTGGTCGTGGCGGGCGTCGTGAATCCAGTCGATCAGCTGTCCTTCGTGATTGGACTGGCGCAGATCGACCGTCACCCCGTCGGTTGCGGCATCACCGCACAGGCGGGCCACATCGTCCAGCGTGGCGTGGCCATAGACCTCTGGCTGGCGCTGCCCCAGCAGGTTCAGGTTGGGACCGTTCAGGACAAGGATGCTGGGCATGGCGGGCTTTCGTTGCTGGGACACCGGGACGTCGCCTGATGTATCGTCAAAAGCCCGCCACCGCGCAATCAGCGATAATGCAGCGAAATGCCGTTGTGGAAAATCTGCACCTTGTCCGGCTGGGCGGTCATCCGCACCGATGTCCCGCGCAACCCGTTGCGGATCCCCGGCAGTTTGCCGATCACCGCGTCATTGTCACCGACCTTGTCGAAATACAGCAACGTCACCTCGCCCAGGGCTTCTGTGATGTTGACCTTGCCGTCAAAGATATAGGCGCCGTCGTCCTGCACGGCGGTCAGGTCTTCGGGGCGCACGCCGATGTTGACCTTCAGCCCCATGTCGGCGTCGGTCGTGGGGACAGCGGCGATGGCGGTGCCGCCGCCGACCAGTTTCACAGAGGTATGCGCACCGGTCCCGGTGATTTCGCCTGCCAGCAGGTTCATCGCAGGGCTGCCGATGAACTGCGCCACAAATTCGTTTTCAGGCCGTTCATACAGTTCCAGCGGCGTGCCGACCTGTGCGATGCCCTTGTTGGCCAGCACCACGATGCGGCTGGCCAGCGTCATCGCCTCTACCTGATCGTGGGTGACATAGATCATCGTGCTTTCGGGCATCGATTCCTTGAGCTGTGCGATCTCAATCCGGGTGGCGACGCGCAGGGCGGCGTCAAGGTTCGACAGGGGTTCGTCGAACAGATAGACCTTGGGGTCGCGCACGATGGCGCGGCCGATGGCGACCCGCTGCCGCTGGCCGCCCGACAGCGCCTTTGGCAGGCGGTCAAGATAGGGTTCCAATTGCAGGATGCGCGCGGCCTTGGTCACGGCGGCGTCGATGTCCGCCTTGCTTTTCTTGGCCAGTTTCAACGCAAAGGTCATGTTGTCGCGCACGGTCATATGCGGATAAAGCGCGTAGGACTGGAACACCATCGCGATGCCGCGTTGCGCCGGGGGGATGTCGTTGACGACCCGCCCGTCGATCTGCAATTCGCCGCTGGTGATGCGTTCCAGACCCGCGATCATCCGCAGCAGGGTCGATTTCCCGCAGCCCGACGGGCCGACGAAGACGATCAACTCTCCGGTTTCGATATCAAGGTTGATGTTCTTCAGCACGTCGATGGTTCCGCCATAGGTCTTGGCGACATCGGTCAGTTTGAGGGTTGCCATGGCAGGACTCCTTTATTTCACGGAACCGGCCAGCAGGCCGCGAACGAGGTAACGTTGCAGGGTGAAGAACACCAAGAGCGGGACGGCAATCGACACAAAGGCCGCAGCCGCAAGGATGCCCCAGTCCCCGCCCCGGGAGCCAAGCAGATCGTCGGCGATCTTGACCGTCATGACCTTGGCGTTTTCGGTGCTGGGCAGGAACACCTTTGCCACCAGCAGATCGTTCCACGTCCACAAAAACTGAAAGATCGCAAAGGCAGCCAAGGCCGGGAACGACAGCGGCAGCACGATCTTCATGAAGATCTGGAAATCCGTGCCGCCATCGACACGCGCGCTTTCGATGATGTCGCGCGGCAGGCCGATCATGTAGTTGCGCAAAAGATAGACCGCGAGCGGTTGTCCAAAGGCAGAGTGGGCCAGCCAGATGCCCAGAAAACTTTGGCCGATGCCGACCTGATTGTGCAGTTGCAGCATCGGCACAAGGGCCAGTTGCAGCGGCACGACCAGCAACCCGATGATCGCGGCGATGATCCAGGACCGGCCCCGGAAATCCATCCACGCCAAAGCATAGGCCGCAAAGGCCGCCATCAGGATCGGGATGATCGTGGCGGGAATCGTCACCGTCAGGGTATTGATGAAGGCCTGCCCCATGCCGCCCGCCGTCAGCACCGTGTCATAGTTCTGCAAGGTAAAACTGGGCGCGGTGGCGGCCAGAATATAGAACCGCGGACCGCGGTCGCCGGGGTCTTCGTTCAGGGTCCAGCTGTAGCTGCCGTCGCCGTCGATTTGCAGGGTGCCGTCATCGCCCAGATCGGCAAGCGTGCCCGCATCGTATTCACCGGGGTTGTTGCCGCGCGTGCCAAAGGCCGAAACCGCAGCCGGGCCATCGGGAAAGGCGGGTGCGATTTCGGGGTCGGAAAAGACGTTGCCGGTCAGGATGAATTGCGCCCCGTCCGGCGTGACGCTGTCCGTGTCGCCCCTGCCCCGGAACGCCTGTTCGGTGGGAAAGGGGGCCTTCCACCAGCCGGTCGCGGAAATCGCGTCCCGGTCGCGAAAGGACGACACCAGCAGACCGACCGTCGGGATCAGCCACAGCACCACAAGGATCGCCACGGCGACATTCGCCGCAACCGCCAGACCTGTTTTCTTGCCTACGATATTGTCCATGCTCGTCCCCCCCTCAACGCATTTCTTTGCGGGCCTGAATGATGTTTTGGATCATCACCGGCGTCACGATCAGCATGATGACGATGGCGACCGCAGTGGCGCGTCCGTCGTCACGGAACATGAATTGCATCATGTAGCTGGGCAGGATCTGCGTGTTGAAATTGCCGCCGGTCATGGCATAGACGATGTCGAACACCTTCAGCACAAGGATCGTCGTCGTCGTCCAGACCACGATGATCGTGCCGGTCACCTGTGGCACCTGAATCCGCATGAAAATCTGGAACGGGTTTGCGCCATCGATCACCGCCGCCTCGATCGTTTCTTCGGGGATGCCGCGCAGGGCCGCGGACAGGATCACCATGGCAAACCCGGTCTGCACCCAGATCAGGATCGCCATCAGGAAAAAGTTGTTCCAGAACGCAAGTTGCAGCACGTCCATCGGCGACAGGCCCATCCACGCGCGCACGGCGTTGATGATCCCAAGGTTGGGGTCGATGGCATAGACGAATTTCCAGATCAGCGAGGCCCCGACAAAGGAAATCGCCATCGGCATGAAGATGATGGATTTCGCGATATTGCCCCACGACAGCTTGTCCGTCAGCTGTGCGATGACCAGACCAAGGAACGTCGACACCGCAGGCACGAACAGCGCCCACAGCACGTTGTTCATGAACGCGGTGCGGAAATCGGGGGATGCGAACATCGTGGTATAGTTGGTGAACCCGATGAAGGTCGTGCCCGACCGGTTATAGAGCGACCGGATGAACGACCCGATGACCGGATAGACCAGATAAAGCGACAGGGCGATCAGCGTGGGGGCCAGAAACAGCCAAGGCCGGATCGTATTGGCGCGGTTGATGTTGCGGGATGCATGGGGACCGCGGGCGGGGAACAGCACCTTGTCCAGCAGCATGTTCGACAAGACGAAGTAGGCGAAAATCCCGCCGACACCGATGCCGATGGTCAACAGTCCCTGAATCATTGGATTCATGCGCGCCCCTCCCCAAAGTCGCTGCAACATGGCCGTATCATGGCCGGTCCCGGTAACGAAGTCTGCCGGACCCATGGTGGGGCCCGGCAGATATTTTCAGGTCTTACTGGATTGCGTCCCAGCGGGTCTGCACCGCATCGGCCACATCCTGTGCCGGGGTGCCGGTGGTGTAATCCACCATGCCGGTCCAGAACGCGTTGGTGCCGATTTCGCCCGGCATCAGGTCGGACCCGTCAAACCGGAACGATGTCGCGGTTGTCAGGATTTCGCCCAGCGCACGCTGCAGGTCGGATGTGTAGATATCAAGGTTTGCATCCTGATGGGGGGACAGGAACTGGCCCTGTGCCATCATGATTTCGTGGACAATCGGTGTGCCTAGGAATTCAAGGAAGCCTGTGGTCACGTCACGGTCGTTGGTGACAGAGGCCAGACCACCGGACCCCAGAACCGGGCGACCCAGTGCTTCTTCGGATGCGAAGGGCGGAAAGTAGAAGAACTGCACGTCAGTGCCGGCTTCGACGCCATCGGGGAAGAAGATCGGGATGAACGATGCCTGCTTGTGCATGTAGCATTTCGGCGGCAGGTCGAACATGCCGTCCGGGCTGTCGCGGAAATCGGTCGTCGCCGCGGCAGAGGGGCCACCGTCTACAAAACCGTCGGCCAGCATGTAGGAACCGAACTGTTCGATCGCGTTCACGACGATGGGGTCGTTGAACTTCAGGTCGTTGCTGACCCAGCGGTCGTAATCCTCGAGGCTGGCGGTGCGCAGCATCATGTCTTCGACCCAGTCGGTCGCGGGCCAGCCGGTTGCCGCACCTGACCCCAGACCGATGCACCACGGGGTGCCGCCGTCTTCGACGATCTGCTGGGACAGGGTCATCAGGTCTTCCTGCGTTTCAGGAATCTCGTATCCGGCTTCTTCGAACTGTTCGGGGACATACCAGACCAGCGATTTCACATCGGTGCCAAAGAACAGGCCGAACACGTCGTCTTCGCCATCGGACCCGGCAAAGGTTGCAAGCTGCTTCCAGCTGTCACCGGCGGCATAGTTGGTGGCCATGAAATCGGTCATGCCCGCGTCAACCGCGCTCAATGCGCCCTGTGCGGCCAGATCCTTGGCCAGACCGGGCTGCGGGAACAGGGCCACGTCGGGCAGACCGCCAGCCTGGCTTGCGATCACGATGTCCTGCTCGAACGACTCTGACCCGGAATATTCCACGGTCGCGCCGGTCGCGTCGGAAAAATAGGCGTAAAGGTTGCGATACCGCTGGGCGTCGTCGCCTGTGGTGGCACCGGTCACCAGCAGCGTTTCGCCGGTGTAATCATGGCTGGCTGCAAATTCTTCCAGCGCGGCCCAGCTGAAATCGCCTTCGCCTTTGGGGAACATCAGGTCCTGCGCCGTGGCAGAGCTGGCGGATGCGGCGAGCAGCGCGATGACGCTGACACCGGTAAGAGTGCGGTTCATGAAAGGTCTCCTCCCAGAGTATGGCTTCTTTCGGTATTGTCCGAAACGTTTCGGATTAAGGGCCGAGGTGGTCATTCCTGTCAACAGAAATTGCGCGGGCTGACCCGCCTTTTGCAAAGGTTAAGTCAAGAATCCGGCTGTGGGAAGGACCGTTCTGCCCGTCGATGATCTGCAAAAGGTCGCGGGCCAGCGTGACCCATGCGGTCGCCAGATAGGCCACGGTGCCGCCAAGGCAGGGCGCAAAAGACGACAGGGCAAAAAGTTCAAGCCCGTCATCATGGGCCAGCACAGACAGATCATCCGGGATCGACAGACCCCGGTCGGCGGCCGCATGATAGACCCCGCGCGCCAGCATCGTGTTGCCCGCGATGATCGCCGTGGGCGGGCTGTCCATCGCCAGCAGCTCTGCCGCGACCCGGCGTCCGTGCGGTTCGATCATGGTCAGCGATTTCATCAGATCGGGTTCGCAGGTCACACCGTGATCCGCATGGGCGGCCATGACGCCACGGCGGCGTTGCACGGCAAAATATTCCGCCTCTGGCCCGTTCAGGAACGCGATTCGCCGGTGGCCCAGCGTCAGAAGGCGGTCCGCCAGCAGGCGGCCCACCTCGAAATTCTCGATGTCCACGGTGGCATGGGGTTGCGACGGGTCGCGGCCATGCACGATGAAGGGTGCCCCCAGTTTGGTCAGGCAGGCGATGCGCGGGTCATTGCGTTTCGGACCGATCAGCACGAACCCGTCAATGCCGCCGCTGCGATACAGGTCGGCGTGCAGTTTGGCGGTATCCTGCCCCGGCTGGCCCACATGCAGCACGAACTGCAACCCAAGCGCAGAGATTTCCGCCGACAGCCCCATCACGATTTCAAACAGATGCGCATTCAGGTCCGGATCGCGCGATCCCGCCATGATCATCGCCACAATGCCCGACCGTCCGGTTTTCAGCCCGCGCGCAATCGCATTGGGCCGATAGCCAAGCCGTGTCGCCGCCTGCTGGATGCGGTCGCGCGTGCCGGGGTTCACATCCGTGTGGCCCCCCAACGCGCGGCTGACCTGCGTCACCGACAAACCGACGTCGCGGCTGATATCCTTTAATGTCACCATGCGACACAGTCTGGGTCGAAAGGCAGGTCGCTTGCAAGTCTTTCGGGACGGTTCTAGCCTTTCGCCGAAACGTTTCGGACAAAAGGGTCTGCCATGCTGCAAAAGAGCCTGCGCGACAGCATCATCTATCAAGTTTATCCCCGGTCGTTTCAGGACAGCACCGGCAGCGGCACCGGCGATCTGGCGGGCATCACGCGGCGGCTGGACCATATTGCGGACCTTGGGGTGGATACGATCTGGCTGTCGCCGATCTTCACCTCTTCCATGGCGGACATGGGATATGACGTGTCAAATCACTGCGACGTCGATCCGTCATTCGGTACGCTGTCCGATTTCGACGACCTGATAAAGGCGGCCCGCGACCGCGGGTTGCAGGTCATGCTGGATCAGGTGCTGTCGCATACATCCGTCGCACACCCCTTCTTTCAGCGCAGCAGCGCCGATGCCGGATCGGACAAGGCGGACTGGTATGTCTGGGCCGACCCCCGGCCCGACGGCACGCCGCCGAACAACTGGCAGTCGATTTTCGGTGGTCCGGCGTGGGAATGGTGCCCCGCGCGGCGGCAATATTATTTCCACAACTTTCTGGTCGATCAACCGGACCTGAATTTCCACAATCCCGCGGTGCAGGACTGGGCGCTGGCGGTGCTGGATTTCTGGATTTCGCGCGGTGTGGACGGATTCCGGCTGGATACCGCGAATTTCTATCTGCACGACGCGGCGCTGCGCGACAACCCGGTCGATCCCCGCGTCCTACCGCGCCCGACCCTGCGCAGCTATGACATGCAGCTTCCCGTCTATTCCAAGAACCGGCCCGAAGGGTTGGCGTTCATGGAACGGATGCGCCGTCATGTGGACAGCCGGGGCATCACCCTGCTGGGCGAGATCGGGGAAAGCCATCATCCGGTGGAACGGCTGGCCGATTACACCGCACCCGGGCGGCTGCACATGGGGTATCACCGTGAAATGATGGGGGCCACCTTTACTCCGGCGCATTTCCGCGACCAGATCGGGCGGTATTTCGCCCTGCGCCCCGCAGGCTGCCCGGCCTGGGCGTTTTCCAACCACGACGTGCCCCGGCATGTGACGCGCTGGGCGGACCATGCGGCCGATCCCGACAGTTTTGCCAAGCTGTGCAACGCGCTGTTGCTGTCGCTGCCCGGTGCGGTGTGCCTGTATCAGGGCGAAGAGCTGGGCCTGCCCGTGCCCGACCTGCGGTATGAGGAGTTGGTGGACCCCGAAGGTCTGCGGTTCTGGCCCGAAAACCCCGGCCGCGACGGTGCACGCACGCCGATGCCATGGGATCACGCAGCCCCGCATGGCGGGTTCACCACGGCGGACACACCGTGGTTGCCTGTGAAGCCGGACCACATCGCCCGCGCCGTCAGTCGGCAGGGGCCGGGGTCGGTGCTGGATCATTACCGGCAGATGATCGCGCTGCGCCGCGCCCTGCCCGGTCTGCTGGATACGCCGGTCCATTTCCCCGCCGCACCGGACCCGGTCCTGATCATCGAGGGTGGCGGCGTGCTGCGGGCGTTCAATCTGGGGCGGGATACGGTGCCCCTGCCCCTTGATCTGGACGGGGCAGAGGTGCGGATGGCGCAGGCGGCGACGGTGGACGGCCCGCATGTGACGTTGGGCCCCAACGGTTACCTGATCGCCCAGCGGCGTGGCTGATGTCGTCATTCTGGGCGCGGGCCTGTCGGGGCTGACAGCCGCCGCCTGCCTGACCGACGCGGGCCTCAGCGTGCAAGTGCTGGAGGCAGCGGACCGTCCGGGCGGACGCATCGGCACGCAGGCCGGGTGCGATCTGGGACCGGTCTGGGTCTGGCCCCGGTGGCAGGGCAGCGTCGGGACGTGGCTGGACCGGTTGCAGCTGGGCACCTTTGCGCAATACGCAGCGGGGGACGGGCTGCTGGACGGATTCGGCGGGCCGGTGCGGCGGCACCCCCTGCCCGCGCAGGACGGCATCGCGCGGATCACGGGCGGACCTGCGGCCCTGATCGACGCGCTGGTGGCCGGTCTGCCGCAGGGGCGCCTGCATCTGAACCGGGCGGCCACGGCTGTTCATGCGGACGCGCACGGATTGGTTGTGCAGGATGCCCAAGGCCAAAGCTGGCCCGCCCGCCATGTGATCATCGCGGTGCCGCCCCGGATCGCGGCGGCGCGGATCGCCCTGCCCGGTGTCGATGCGCGCCTGAAGGCCGCTTTGGCGGGCACGGCCACATGGATGGCGGCGCAGGCCAAGGTCATCGCCACCTATCCCCGGCCGTTCTGGCGCGATGACGGGTTCTCGGGGCGTGTCGCCAGCCGCAGCGGTCCGTTGGTCGAAATCCATGACCATAGCCCCGGCAAGGGGCAGACTGGCGCGCTATTCGGGTTTGTGGGCTGGGATGCGGCGACACGGGCGGCAGATCCCGATGCGTTGCGGGCGGCGGCGCTGGCACAATTGGTCCGCTGTTTCGGGCCGCAGGCCGCACAGCCGGATGATCTGATCGTGATGGACTGGGCGGCAGCGCCGTTCATCTGCACGCCAGCGGACATCAGCGGCCCCATGGACCACCCGCAGGTCAGGCCACAGATTCTGCGGCAAGGTCATCTGGGGGAGCGTCTGTGGTTTGCGGGCGCAGAGGTGTCAACGGATCACCCCGGCCTGATCGCGGGGGCGTTGTCGGCCGGACAGAGCGCGGCGCATGCCGTGATCGCGCGGACTTAGGGTCCGGGCGTCGGGTCCGGGATGTAGGGTTACAGTAAAGCTGCGCCGCGCCCCCTGACAGGGTCGCGGCGCAGGGTCGTTCATTTCACGTCGTAGCGGTCAAGGTCCATGACCTTGGCCCATGCGGCGACAAAGGCTGTCACGAAACGGCCTTCTGCCACCTCTCCTGCATAGGTTTCGGCCAGACCGCGCAACTGGCTGTTGGACCCGAAGATCAGATCGGTCTGGGTCGCGGTCCAGCGCAATTCATCTGTCTTGCGATCGCGGCCTTCGAATTGCAGGTCGCTGTCGTCAACGGCGCGCCATTCGGTGGCCATCGACAGCAGGTGGTTGAA
>JBBREW010000004.1:0-25980 GCA_038225335.1 Rhodobacterales bacterium | reverse complement strand
CGGGCTGGCAAGGGAGACGGTGGATTATGTCCAGATCATCACCGGTCTGACGGCGCAGACCTGGCGCGATGCGCCCCCCACCGGGCATGATTTCCGCTTGCAAGGCGATCTGGCCTTTCTGCCGGCCTGCCACGATATGGCCCGCAACCGTCGCTATACCGTCTTTGCGCCGCCGGTGCCGGACCATGCGCCATGGGGGGTGCAACTGGCCTTTGGCCGGACGCAGGCAGAGGCGCGTCAGGCCTTTGACCGCCGCGCGCAGGCGTGCAGGCGCACCTTGGCCGACCGCAACCTTGACCTGATCTTTACCCGCAACCGGGTGTCCGGGCGTGCGGGGTACTACATGGCGCGGGTTGCGGCAGACACGTCGCTGGATGCCAACCGCCTGTGCAACACGATCCGCAGTCAAGGCTGCACCTGTGCCGTCTATCGCAACTGAAACAGACCCTTAGCCGTCGTTGTTAAAGTGCGTGAGGATGGATTTTATGGGATTGGGGGCAGCCTGTCCTAACCCACAGATGCTGGCGTCCACCATGACCTGACACAGATCCGTAAGCAAATCCGCGTCCCAGACATCCTCTTGCATCAATTGGACAGCCTTGGCGCAGCCCACCCGGCAGGGGGTGCATTGACCGCAGGATTCGTCGGCAAAGAAAGCCAGCATGTTGCGCGCCGCATCACGCACATCATCGGCGTCCGACAGCACAACGACCGCCGCCGACCCGATAAAGGTGCCGTGATCGGCCAGCGTGTCGAAATCAAGCGGCACCGTGTCGATACGCGCTGGCAACAGCCCGGATGACGGCCCACCCGGCTGATAGGCCGCAAAGCTGTGCCCCGGTGTCATGCCCCCCGCCGCTGCGATGATGTCGCGGATCGTCGATCCTGCGGGCAAAAGATAGACGCCCGGTGCCGCGATCCGGCCCGACACCGAATAGTTGCGCAGACCACTGCGCCCGTTGTGGCTGATTGCGGACAGGACCTGCGGACCTTCACGGCAGATGCGGGCAACCCAGACCAGCGTTTCGACGTTGTGAACCAGCGTCGGGCGGTCGAACAACCCTTTTTGCGCGACATAGGGCGGCCTGTGGCGAGGCAAGCCACGCTTGCCTTCGATGCTTTCGATCATGGCGGATTCTTCGCCGCAGATATAGGCACCCGCCCCCCGCCGCAGGACCACATGACCGGGTTCGATCAGACCCGCGCGTTCCATCAGCGCCAGTTCGCGCCGCAGGATCGCGATGACCGCCGGATATTCGTCCCGCATGTAGATATAGATGCGGTCCACATCCGTGGCCCATCCGGCGATCAGCATGCCTTCCAGAAACAGATGCGGTGCCCGTTCCAGATGCCAGCGGTCCTTGAATGTCCCCGGTTCGCCTTCGTCGCCGTTGACCGCCATCAGCCGGGGTCCGGGGGCCGCGCGGACAAAACCCCACTTCTTGCCGGAGGGAAACCCGGCCCCGCCCAAACCCCGCAAACCGGACGCCGCCACCTGCGACTGGACCGATTCCCAGTCGCCGGAGGCCCGCAAGCCGGTCAGCGTGGCGTACCCCCCCGCCGCGACATAGGCATCGAACCCTTCGTATGCGGGGATCTCGGCGTGGGTCTGTCCGGCGGCAAGCGCCGAATGCACCTTGTCCAGCGTGGCATGGTCGATGGCATGATGGCCCAGATGCAGAGCGGGCGCGGTATCGCAACGCCCCATGCAGGGCGCGCGCAGCACCCGGACCTGCGCCGGGTCCAGACCATCCAGCAAGGCCGCCTTCAGCGCCTGCGCGCCCGCCATCTCGCACGAGAGGGAATCACAGATGCGGATGGTCAGGGGCGGCGGCGGGGTGTCGCCTTCCTTGACCAGATCAAAGTGGGCGTAAAACGACGCTACCTCATAGACTTCGGCCTGCGACAGGCGCATTTCTTCTGCCAGGGCGCGCAGATGGGCGGCGGTCAGGCAGCCGTAACGGTCCTGCAGCAGATGCAGATATTCGATCAGCATGTCGCGCGGATAAGGCCCCGGCCCCAGCAGGTCGCGCACCGCATCCCATGCCGCGTCATCCAGTTGTCGCCCCTTGGGCGTCGCACGCCCTTTGCCGCGACCGGATTTCCAGATTCCCTTGCCATCGTCCGCTGCCATGTCGGTGTTCCTGCCCCTGCCCTGCGTCGCGTGGTCCAGCCTATCCGCACCGCGCCAAAAGCACTAGGCAGTGCAGCGGTCCCAAAGACACAAACAGCGCACAGCACCGGGGCTGTGACGAATGGTCTTTGCCCCCTATTTCGCACAGCGGACGCGTCGGGATGATGTTAGAACGAACGCGAATCGCCGCAGGTTATCAATGCTCTCCAAAGTCCTGTTTCCGCTGGCAACTCTGTTGCCCTTGCCACTGATCGCGCTGGGCGCGCTTCAGGGTGGTGTCTGGCTGGGCGCGGCCTTGTTCTACATGACGGCGCTGACCTATCTTCTGGATCAGCTTGTGGTCATCGCCGCAGCGCCCGACGCGGATGCAGAGGTTGAATTTCCCGCCGCTGACGCGCTGTGCGTGCTGTTGGCGCTGGGGCATTTCGGCGTGCTGGCCCTGGTTGTGCACAGCCTTGGATCGGGGGACCACGGCCTGACCGCGACGCTTGCGTTGATTGCGGCGGCGGGGCTGTGGTTCGGGCAGGTCAGCAACGCCAATGCCCACGAACTGATCCACAAAGGCCGCAGGCCGCTGCACCGTCTGGGCCAGTGGGTCTATATCTCGCTACTCTATAGGCACCATACATCGGCCCATGTGCTGATCCATCACCGGCTGGTCGCGACACAGGATGACCCGGCAACGGCGGCCTTGGGTCAGGGGTTCTGGGCCTATGCGCCGCGCGCGTGGATCGGGGCATTCCAGCAAGGATTTCAGGCTGAAAGCGCCCGTCTTGACCGGGTCGGACGCAGTCGCTGGCATCATCCCTATGTGACCTATGTCGCGGGCGGTGCGGCCATGGTGGCCGCTGCACTGGCCTTGGGCGGGTGGCGCGGTCTGACAGCCTATCTGGCGATTGTCGCCTATGCGCAGGTGCAACTGCTGTTGTCGGATTACGTGCAGCATTACGGGCTGTCACGCCGCATCACCGACGCGGGCAAGCCCGAACCCGTGGGCCCCGCCCATAGCTGGAACAGCCCGCACTGGTTTTCATCGGCCTTGATGCTGAACGCCCCGCGCCATGCGGATCACCACGCCAACCCCAACCGCAGCTTTCCCGACCTGCGCATCCTTGACGATGGACCGGTCCTGCCCCGGTCGCTGCCCGTCATGGCCGCACTGGCGCTTGTGCCGCCGTTGTGGCGCCGGGTCATGGACCGCCGCGTGCAGCGGCGCGTCGCATGATCCGCTTGCTGATCCTGCTGTGTCTGGCGCAGCCGGTCTGGACCATGCGGGCAGCGGCACAGGTTCTGGATGATGCGGGGTTCGACGCCTATGTGACCGGTCGCACCCTTGCCTTTGCCCTGCCCGACGGCACGCCGTTCGGGGCGGAAATCTATGGCCCCGACCGCAGTGTGACGTGGTCGACCGCACCCGGTGTCTGCCAGACGGGCCGCTGGTATGCGGATCAGGGGTCGATCTGTTTTGTCTATGACACAGACCCCACCCCGCGCTGCTGGGTGGTCAGCCTGACCGACCGGGGTTTGCGCGCCGCCTCTCCGACCGGGACGGTCCTGTTCGAGGCAGAGGACCCCGACCCCACCCTGACATGCCCCGGCCCGGACCTGCTGTCCTAACGCGCAGGACCGTCCAGCGTGGCACGGCCATCCTCGAACTGCACCTCGACCCGGATTGCACCCTGCAGGGCCGCGGCCTGTGTCACAACCGCGCCGTCAACGCGCACAACCGCATAACCGCGCCGCAGCGTGGCGTGATAACCCAGCGTTTCGCGCAGCCCTTCAAGCGCATTCAGCCGCGCCCATTGGCTGTCCTGCTTGCGCCGGGCGCGGTCGGTCAACCGCTCGATCCAGACCTCCAGCCGGTCGCGGGGCCGCGCCAGATCCGGCAGCGGCACCCGTTGCTGGTCCAGCGCCGCACGGCTGACCGCAACCCGGCGCTGCAAGGCAGGATCAAGCCGCGCCGCCACGCCCATTAGCCTGCGCCGCTGTTCGGCCACGGTCCGGTGCAGCACCGACGGACGCAAGGCGGCATCCGCCAGCTTCACCCGCTTTGCCACCGCTGCCTTTGTCAGGGCCGCAGGCAGCCTCTCTGACAGATAATCCAGCCTTTGCCGCGGCCCTTGCAGCAAGGCATCGGTCTGGGGCAACACGCGGGCAAGATCGCGCAGGCGCTGCTGACGCAGGCCGACGCCCTGACTGACGGCCCGGCTGATCCGTGCGCCCTGATTGTCCAGCAGCGCCACCAGATCACGGCGCACAGGCACCGCCATTTCAGCCGCAGCCGTGGGCGTTGGCGCCCGCTGGTCCGCCACGAAATCGATCAGCGTCGTATCGGTTTCATGCCCCACAGCCGAAATCAGGGGGATTCGGCTGTCATAGGCCGCGCGGGCCACGATTTCTTCGTTGAAGCCCCACAGATCCTCCAGCGACCCGCCGCCACGGGCCACGATCAGCAGATCAGGGCGCGGCAAGGCCCCGCCCGGTGTCAGGGCGTTGAACCCCCGGATCGCGGCTGCCACCTCTGCCGCACATCTGGCACCCTGCACCGCCACGGGCCAGACCAGCACCTTGCGGGGGAAGCGGTCGCGCAGACGGTGCAGGATATCGCGGATCACAGCGCCCGACGGCGACGTCACGACACCGATGATGTCGGGCAGATACGGCAATGGCTGTTTGTGGGCCGCATCGAACAACCCTTCGGCCTGCAACATCGCTTTGCGCTTTTCCAGCATGGCCATCAGCGCGCCGGCCCCGGCGGGTGCGATGTCGTCGATGATGATCTGATATTTCGATTGGCCGGGGAAGGTCGTCAGACGGCCGGTGGCGATGACCTCCATCCCTTCTTCGGGCAGCTGTGCCAGCGCATCGGCGCGCCCTTTCCAGATGATCCCGGACAGCACCGCCCGGTCATCCTTGAGGTCCAGATACAGATGCCCGGACCGGGGCCGCGACACGCGCCCGACCTCTCCGCGGATGCGGACATGGCCAAATTCCCCCTCGATCGCGGTTTTGACGGCCCCGGCGATTTCGCTGACCGTATATTCCGGCGCATTGCTGACGGGTGTCGCCTGTTCGAAAAGGTCCATGGGCTGCCCTTGTGATGCGGTTGCACTGACTTTAGAACGCAGACAGGTCGAGGCCAAGCGGAGAGCGTTGATGAATATCCTGATCCTTGGCGGCGGCGGGCGGGAACACGCCATGGCCTGGGCCATCCTGCAGAATCCAAAGTGTGACCGGCTGATCGTCGCACCGGGCAATGCGGGGATCGCTGATCTGGCGGAATGTGCGGATATCGACATTTTCGACGGCCTGGCGGTCGCGGAATTTGCGACGCAACACGCCATCGACCTGATCGTGGTTGGCCCCGAAGGTCCGCTGGCCGCTGGTGTGACGGACACCTGCCGGGCCGCGGGACTTGTCGTTTTCGGACCTTCTGCGGCTGCGGCGCGTCTGGAATCGTCAAAATCTTTCACAAAGACGATCTGCGATGCCTGCGACGCCCCGACGGCCGATTACGGTCATTTCACCCATGCCGATGACGCCCGCGATTATATCCGCAGTCACGGCGCGCCTATCGTGATCAAGGCTGACGGTCTGGCGGCGGGCAAAGGTGTGGTCGTCGCCATGACAGAGGCAGAGGCATTGGCCGCCGTCGACGACATCATGGGCGGCCAGTTCGGCACCGCCGGGGCAGAGGTCGTGATCGAAGAATTCATGCAAGGCGAAGAAGCATCTTTTTTCGTGCTGTGCGATGGCCAGACGGTCCTGCCTTTGGGGACGGCGCAGGATCACAAACGCGCTTACGACGGCGACACCGGACCCAATACCGGCGGTATGGGTGCCTATTCCCCCGCCCCCGTCATGACACCGCAAGTCACGCAGGCCGCATTGGACCAGATCGTGCGCCCCACGATCGCTGCCATGGCGGCCCGCGGCACGCCGTTCACCGGCGTGTTGTTCGTGGGTTTGATGATCCGCGACGGTCAACCGCGTCTGGTGGAATACAACGTGCGCTTTGGCGATCCCGAATGTCAGGCGCTGATGATGCGTCTGGGCGGCCAGATCCTTGATCTGCTACAGGCCTGCGCCGAAGGGCGTCTGGCCGGGCAAGAGGTGACATGGGCCGACGACCACGCCCTGACCGTCGTCATGGCAGCCAAGGGTTATCCCGGTGACGTGATCAAAGGCACGGCAATCAACGGGCTGGCCGCCCTGCCTGAGGACAGTTTCCACATGACGTTTCACGCAGGCACGGCATTGCACGACGGTCAGATGGTGGCGCAAGGCGGGCGCGTGCTGGGCGTGACGGCACGGGGTGCGACGCTCGCACAGGCGCATGCACGCGCCTATGCCATGGTCGATCAGATCGATTGGCCCAGTGGATTCTGTCGCCGCGATATCGGCTGGCGGGCGTTGCAGGACGGCTGAGCGAAAAGCGGCGGTAAAAAAAGAAAGGCCGCACCCTCCCAAGTGCGGCCTCTCCTCCTCCCTGACAGGTCGGGCTTACGCCGCGCGACCCACCAGAACCGAACCGATTTCTTCCGCAGCGGCCTTTTCATCATGCCCGGCCACAGCGGCGATTTCGCGGGTCAGACGCTCCAGGGCGGCTTCATACAACTGCCGTTCGGAATAGCTCTGCTCGCGCTGATCGTCGGCACGATGCAGGTCTCTTACGACTTCTGCAATAGCAATAAGATCGCCAGAGTTGATCTTTTGCTCATATTCTTGCGCGCGGCGCGACCACATCGCTTTTTTGACCTTGGCCTTGCCGCGCAGGGTCTTCATCGCGTGGCTGACGACGTCGGGCGTGGACAGGGCGCGCATGCCGACCTCTGTCGCCTTGTGCGTTGGCACCCGCAGGGTCATCTTGTCTTTTTCAAAGGCGATCACGAACAGTTCCAATTCGAAACCGGCGACTTCTTGGGTTTCGACAGATACGATCTTGCCCACGCCGTGGGCCGGGTAGACAACAAATTCGTTGGGTTGAAAGTCTTTTTTCTTCGCCTTGCTCATGGTAATCCTTTCTGTGACCCGGACGCCAAAAAAGCCCCGGTGATGACCGCGTCATCATCAGGGCTGGCGTATTTACAGGGTCAGATCATTGGCAGCATTAGCGAAATCATAACACAAAATTGCGCGCCATGAAAGTGCCATGCAACAAGCGCTGATTTCATCGCATCATCAATGGCTTGGCCAGCAAGCCCGAACGAATCAGCCGCCTTCGCCCGCTGTTTCGACAAACAGGTCCATCTTGCCGGTCTTGCCGTCCATTTCTTCGGCCGTGGGCAGCGGGTCTTTCTTGGTGATGATGACCGGCCACTTTTCCGCATACTTGCGGTTGAATTCCACCCATTTTTCCATGTCCGGTTCGGTGTCCGGACGGATGGCATCGGCGGGACATTCAGGTTCGCACACGCCGCAGTCGATACATTCGTCAGGATGGATCACCAGCATGTTTTCGCCTTCGTAAAAGCAGTCCACGGGACAGACTTCGACGCAGTCGGTGTATTTGCAGGCGATGCAGTTGTCGTTGACAATGTAAGTCATGGCGTTCTTTCCCGGCACGTTCGGCCACTTGCTAGACAAGCTGCGCGGATCATTCAAGCGCGAATGGATCGTCCCTGCCCTTGGCGGCCATCATGTCGCGCCGGTCCTTGCCCGTCGGCCGACCGCCCCCGTCAAAGCGGGGATTGTGCGGCAGATCGGGCGCGGGCGGCGACAGATCGTCATAAAGGGCCTGTGCTTCGGTCGCGGGACCACGCCGTGTGCCGCAGGCAAGGATGCGGATGACACGCACCTGACGTTCCTGACTGAAGGTCAATACGGTCCCTTCCCCGACCGCGCGGGCGGGTTTGGACATCGGCGTGCCGTCAACCCTGACCTTGCCGGCCGACACGATCCCTGCTGCGATGCTGCGCGATTTGAAAAACCGCGCCTGCCACAGCCATTTGTCCAGTCGGATCGTGTCGCGCCCCTCGATCAATTGGTCTTGAAACCTTGCAACGCTGCGGCAAAGGGGTTGTCCGGGTCGATCTTCTTTTCGGCCCGTTGCGGTTTTGCGGCATAGGTCTGCGGTGCATCAGGCTTGGGACCACGCGGTTTGCCCTCGTGTTTGCCCTGTGGTTTACCTTGCGGCTTGCCCCGTCGCGGTTGCCCACCAGACCGTTCGCCTGCCGGTGTGTCGCCGCCTGCCGGTTGTGTAGTAGCAGCGCCCCCTGCCTTGTCCGCATCCCCCCGGCGTCCGGCGGGACGACCGCCCTGCCGCACCGCACGACCACCCCATGTGAAGGTATAGTAGGTTTCCATATCCATGATGGCCCCTGCGGCATCAGCCGCAGCAGCATCACTCGCAGTAGCGTCAGGAGCGGCAGCAGCAGCTGGTGCTTCGCCTGTTTCGGTGATCCCGATGGTCGAATCGCCGATTGCCGTCAGCTGAGGACTTTCTGTCGGTGGCATCGGTGGCACATCCGATGGCACATCGCCGGGCACATCAGACGGCACATCAATCGGCGCATCCGCGGGAATATCCGTCCCCGGCACGCCGTCCGGTCCCAGTGGCACACCTTCGCCCGGCAGATCGCCCGGTGCATCGTCCGGATGCCCCGGATCGGGGGTGTCCGAGGCCTTGACCGGTTTCACCTTGGGACGTTCGCCCTTGGCGGCACTGTAGCCCAGACCACCCATCAGGTCGGCAAACTGGTCCAGCGTCGTGCCGGTGATCGACAGCATGTCGGGCACCGCTTCAAATCCGGATCGGCTATTCTGATCACGCAGCATGTCGGCCAGCCTTTCGAGCATATCGATGCGGATCGCCCGCGCCCCGGCTGCGCGGTAACCCGCCATTGCATAATACCCCGGCGCGGCATCCTTGGCCGCAGGCACCGTCACCAGTCCGGGTGGTGGGCTTTCGGGAAACTCTTGCAGACCCTTTGTCAGAGACCACAGGACCAGACGCAGACGGGTGGCCGCCGGTTTCAGGAGCAACGGCAAAAAGATCGTAAACTGACCGAACCTAATACCATGTTTACGCAAAGCGCCGCGAGCGTCCTGATCCAGCGCCTTGACCTCCTCTGCGACCTCGCCGCGGGGGATGATGCCAAAGTGTTCCGCCATGCGATATGCAAAGCCACGCGCCTGCCCGGTCAGCGTTTCGTCGTTTTTCAACGCAAGCAGCGGCTCGAACGCCGTGGCCACCTTGCGGTCCACGAAATGTTGCAGACGACGCTGCACTTTCGCCACGACATCCGGACCCGCTTCGTCATCGACAAAGGCCGTGACACGCGGTTTCAACGGATCGTCGCCCACAGCAAGCTTGCCCACCGCGGCAGAGCCCCACATCAGGCCACCTTGTTCGGTGAAATCCATTTCCGTGTCCGGCGCATTGTAGAAACGGTCGGCGCGCAGATGAAAATGCGGCATCAAGGCCTGCGCGCTGGCTTGGCGCAGAGTCTTGGCCTCGTCCGGGCTGCCGGCCTTGTCCATGCGAAAACGGAATCCTTCAAGGCGGCCGATGAATTCGCCCTCGACCGTCACTTCGCCTTTGTCATTCACGTCAGCCAAGAGGCTCTCCTTTTGTTTGAGCCGGCGCAGCAATACGGATGTACGCCGGTCCACAAATCTTTGCGCCAATGCACCATGCAGTGCATCCGATAGGCGATCTTCTACAGCGCGGGTCTGGTCGCGCCAATGATTTTCGTCCCGCAACCAGCCCTTGCGTTGCGCCACATAGGTCCAAGTGCGGATATATGCCAACCGTTTCGACAGCGTGTCGATATCGCCGTCATCCCGGTCGATCCGCGCCACCTGCAGGGCGAACCAGTTTTCGTCCACATGCCCGATCTGGTGCAGGTCGGTGAATATACGCATCAACAGGCTTGCATGTTCCCCTTTGCTGATCCCGCGAAAGTCCGGGACCCGGCACACATCCCACAGCAGGCGCACGCCGGGGCCGTCGCTGGCACGGGCGGCAACGATCTCATCAGCCCCAAGACTGCGCAGGGCAGCCAGATCGTCGCTTTCGCGCACACGGGTCAGCCAGTCGTTGTCGGTGCGCGCCTCCAGCGTTTGCAGCAGGCGCTTGATGGATCCGAACTGCAGGTCGGAATTGCGCCATTGCAGCTTTTTCACCGGCTGGAACTGGTGCGTGGTGATCTGATGCACCACGGCATCATCCAGATCCTGCGCTTCTCCCGTCACACCGAAACTGCCGGCTGCCAGATGCCGCCCGGCCCGGCCCGCAATCTGTGCCAGCTCTTCGGGACGCAATTCGCGCATGCGCTGGCCGTCGAATTTGGTCGTTGCGGAAAACGCCACATGCTTGATATCAAGGTTCAGCCCCATCCCGATGGCGTCGGTCGCCACCAGATAATCGACATCGCCGTTTTGATACATGTCGACCTGCGCGTTGCGGGTCCGGGGTGACAGCGCCCCCATCACAACCGCAGCGCCGCCTTTTTGCCGCCGGATCAGTTCGGCGATGGCATAGACGTTTTCGACCGAAAACCCGACGATGGCCGACCGGGGCGGCATGCGGCTTATCTTTTTCGAACCTGTATAGGTCAGATCGGAAAACCGTTCACGGCGCATGATCGTCACTTGGGGGATCATCGCGACGATCGCCTGCCGCATGGTGTCAGCCCCCATGAACAGGGTTTCGTGCAGGCCACGCGCATGCAGCAGGCGGTCGGTAAACACGTGACCCCGTTCGGGATCGGCGCAAAGCTGAATTTCATCGACCGCCAGAAAATCGCAGCCCAACCCCTCTGGCATGGCCTCGACCGTGCAGACCCAATAGGCGGCGCGCGGCGGCACGATGCGTTCTTCGCCGGTGACAAGGGCGACAACGGCGGGCCCGCGCGCGCGCACGATCCTGTCGTAAACCTCGCGCGCCAGCAGGCGCAATGGCAGGCCGATTACACCTGTGCGGTGCCCCAGCATGCGTTCAATGGCATAATGAGTCTTGCCGGTATTCGTCGGCCCAAGAACGGCCGTGACGCGACTGGGCTGCATGTTCGTCCCCGCAGGGGCGGCGTGGCGTTACAGGGCCAGACCGTCCAGTTTGACTGACAGGCGGTCCATAGCACCCTGGATGCCATCCGCATTGGGCGCAATGTCACGGATTCGGGCATAGACCTCAAGGGCGTCTGCGGGGCGGTCCAATCCTTCTAGGATGACCGCAAGGCCGCTCATCGCGCCAAAATGGCGCGGGTTGAGGGCCAGTGTGCTTTCGATATCCGCCAGTGACGGGCCGATCTGCCCGGCCAGATAAAAGGCCGTTGCCCGCCCGTTGTAGCCTTCGGCAAAGGCGGGGGCGTGGTCGATCAGCGCGCTGTAATGCTGGATGGCAAGCGTGAAATTGCCAACCTCCATGGCGTCTTCGCCCCGGCGCAGCAACAAATCCATCGCGGGCGATCCGCTGCGCGACCATGCGGACTGGATCTGTCCCTGGATCTGGCCAGCCTCTGCGGCATCGGCTTCGGCCAGACGGTCAAACAGATCATCGAGCGCCGGAGTCTGTGCCAGACCCGCCGATCCTGTTGACAGGAACATCACACATGCCGCAACGGCAAGATTGAGGACTTTTCTATCAGTGACCATATCTTCAATGTAACCTAACCGGCGTCCGATACCAGTGGCGCCCCCTCACAACCGCGACAAGACTTGCGCACCCATAAGGAATATTCTGATGAGCGACGTTATCTCCGAAGCAGTCACCGCCCTGAACGCAAAAATGGGCGGCGAAGGATTCGATGGAATCGCCAAATTCGTGATCGTAGACGAAGGCGCGATTATGATCGACCAATCCGGCGCCCACGCGGGCGACGACGATGCGGATGTCACGCTGACCGCGTCCCGCGAGACGTTCGAGGGCATCCTGAACGGCGACGAAAACGCCACAGCCGCCTTCATGTCCGGTAAACTGCAACTGGACGGCGACATGGCGCTTGCCATGAAACTTGCGGCCGTGCTGGCCTGATGCGCTACGCCCCCCTGCATGCCGATGTCGCCGACGGCCCGGATGCGGGGGCGGCACACTGGCTTCGCACCACCGACAACGCGCAGATCCGTGTGGCGCACTGGGTCTCGGACGCGGACCGGGGCACGGTGCTGCTGTTTCCCGGACGCACGGAATACATTGAAAAATATGGCCGCGCGGCCCGTGATCTGCGGACGCGCGGCTATGCCACCATTACGCTGGACTGGCGCGGTCAGGGGTTGGCCGATCGCCTGACGCCCGCCCGGGCCACCGGCCATATTCTTGATTTCAAGGATTACCAAAAAGATGTCGCGGCCATGCTGACCCATGCCCGCGATCTGGGGCTGCCGAAACCGTTCTACCTGATTGCCCATTCCATGGGCGGGGCGATCGGTCTGCGGTCACTGATCGAAGGTCTGCCAGTGCGCGCCGCCGTCTTTTCCGCGCCGATGTGGGGCATCCAGATGTCAGCGGCCTTGCGGCCGTTTGCATGGGGTCTGTCCACCGTGGCGCGGCGTGCCGGGTTCGACACGCGGATGGCCCCCGGCCAGTCGGTTGAAAACTATCTGGACCGCACCGCGCTGGCCGACAACACGCTGACATCGGACCCCGATATGTTCGCCTATATGCAGGAACAGATCAGCCGGTATCCCGATCTGGGGTTGGGCGGCCCGTCGTTGCGCTGGCTGAATGAATCGCTGATCGACATGCGCCGCATGTCGCGCTTGGCCAGCCCGCGCGTGCCGGTCGTCACCTTCCTTGGCACGGCAGAGGCCATCGTCGACCCCGCCCGTATCCGCGCCCGCATGGCGCAATGGACAAACGGCCGTCTGGAGGTCATTGCGGACGGCAAACACGAGACGATGATGGAAGGCCCACCTATCCGGCAGCAGTTCTTTGACACGACCGCCGCCCTGTTCGACAGCCACCGCTGATCGCGTGATCCGCGACCGCATGGCCAAATCCGCCGACTGCCCTAGGTCCAACCCATGGCTGACGTTCTGACCTTTACGGACCGGGGGATTTACTGCCCCGCTGGCGATTTCTACATCGACCCATGGCGCCCCGTGGATCGTGCGCTGATCACGCATGGCCATGCGGACCATTCGCGCTGGGGGATGAAACGCTATCTTGCCACTGATGCGGCAGCCCCCGTCATGCGTCACAGGCTGGGTGACATCGACCTGCAAACCATTGCCTACGGCGAAACCCGGCAGATCGGCGGGGCGACGGTGTCATTCCACCCGGCAGGTCATGTGCCCGGGTCCGCGCAGATCCGCGTCGCCGTCAAAGGCGAAGTTTGGGTCGCATCGGGCGATTACAAGACGGTGGCCGACGGTCTGTCCGAACCCTTCACGCCGGTGCGCTGCCATGCCTTCATAACCGAATGTACCTTTGGCCTGCCCGTGTTCACATGGTTGCCAGAGGCGGTTCTGACCGACCAGATCAATAACTGGTGGGCCGCCAATGCGGCAGAGGGGCGCACCTCGATCATCGGGGCCTATGCCCTTGGCAAGGCGCAGCGGCTTTTGACCTGCGTCGATCCGACGATCGGGCCGATCCTGACCCATGGGGCGGTGGAAAAGACCAACGCCGTTCTGCGCGCGCAGGGGATCAGCCTGCCCGACACGGTCCGGGTGACACCCGACACGCGCGCCGCCGATCACCCGGGGGCCTTGGTCGTGGCCACACCATCGGCACTTGGCACGGCATGGGGGCGGCGGTTCGGTCCGGCGGCGACGGCCTTCGCCTCTGGCTGGATGGCCTTGCGCGGGGTGCGGCGCCGCAGGGCGGCGGATCGCGGATTCGTGGTGTCCGATCATGCGGATTGGGACGGATTGAACGCCGCCATCCGCGACACCGGTGCCACGCGCATCTTTACCACCCACGGCTATACGCAAGCCTTTCAACGGTGGCTGTCGGATCAGGGCTATGACGCCCATATCGTCAGCACCGAATACACCGGGGAAACCGGCGACGACACGGACGATGGACCAGCCACCGCCGCAGAACAAGCGGCGACGCCGGACGCGCCTGCGCCATGAAGGATTTTGCAGCCCTGTATGCCCGCATCGACGAATCGACCAAGACAACAGTCAAAGTCGCAGCCCTTGCCGACTATTTCCGCACCGCAGCCCCCGACGACAAGCTGTGGACCGTGGCGCTTTTTTCCGGCCGCAGGCCAAAACGCCTGATCACCGCCACGCGCCTGCGGGAATGGGCGGCGGAACGTGCAGATCTGCCCCTGTGGTTGTTCGAGGAAAGCTATGGCATCGTCGGCGATCTGGCGGAAACCATCAGCCTGATCCTGCCAGAGGCCACGCGCGCATCCGACCGCAGCCTCAGCGACTGGATTGCCACGATCCGCACCCTGTCCGCCGCCGATGATGCCACGCGCAAGGCGGGTATCCTTGACGCATGGGACAGCCTTGCCGGACCGCAACGCTATCTGTTCACCAAGCTGCTGACGGGCAGTTTCCGGGTCGGTGTCAGCCGCAAGCTGATGACGCGTGCCCTGTCGCAGGCCACCGGCGGCGACGAGGCGAACCTGACCCACCGCCTGATGGGCGACTGGACCCCCGACAGCACGACCTGGGCCGACCTGATAGAGACGACGGACCCCAGCACCGACCTGTCGCGGCCCTATCCGTTCTATCTGGCCTACGGGTTGGATGACCTCGCAGCCTTGGGTCCGGCTGCGGACTGGTCGGCGGAATGGAAATGGGACGGCATCCGGGGCCAGTTCATCCTGCGCGCCGGTGAACACCATCTGTGGTCGCGCGGTGAAGACCTGATGACCGACCGCTTCCCGGAACTGGCGCAACTGACCGATGCGCTGCCCGATGGCACCGTGATCGACGCAGAGGTGCTGGCCTACCGCCATGGCGCGCCGTTGTCGTTCAATGCCCTGCAGGCCCGGATCGGACGCAAGACGGTCCCGAAAAAGCTGTTGGCGGATTCGCCCGTGATCCTGATGGCCTATGATCTGCTGGAGGATGCGGGCACCGATATCCGCGCCCTGCCCTTTGCCACGCGGCGGTCGCGGCTGGCGCAGATCGTGGCGGCGGTGCCCGATACCGCCCCCCTGCGCCTGTCGCCCGCAGTGCCCTTCGCCACATGGGATGATCTGGCGGCGGCCCGCGACACATCCCGCACCCGGCAGGCCGAAGGACTGATGCTGAAACGGCTGGACAGCCCCTATCTGGCGGGGCGCAAGAAGGGTGACTGGTGGAAATGGAAGGTCGATCCCCTGACCATCGACGCGGTCATGATCTATGCCCAGCAAGGGTCGGGGCGCCGGGCGAACCTGTTTACGGATTATACCTTTGCGGTCTGGGATGGCGATGACCTTGTGCCCTTTGCAAAGGCGTATTCCGGCCTGACCGACGCAGAGTTCCGGCAAATCACCGCTTGGGTGCGAAAGAACACCTTGCAGAAGTTCGGCCCGGTGCGTCAGGTCACGCCTGAACATGTGTTCGAACTGGGGTTTGAAGGCATTCAGGCCAGCCCGCGCCACAAATCGGGCGTGGCCTTGCGGTTTCCACGGATGCTTCGCTGGCGGCACGACAAGCCTCTGTCCGAGGCCAATACATTGCGCGACCTGCAAGTTATGCTGGCCGCCTACGGATAAGGAAGACACCATGCGCCGCTGGACCGCACGGATCATCGCCCTGCTGCTTCTGATCCTGACCGCATTGACGGCTGCAGCCATGTCCAACCAGGATATCTGGTGGATCAGGTTCCTCGACTTCCCCCGGATGCAGATCGCAGGCGCACTGGCGCTGCTGGTGTTGTTCTACATGGCTGTCGCGGGCTGGCGGGGCATCATCGTGACCGCACTTGCGCTGACAGCCCTGGGCGTGCAGGTCTGGACTCTGTGGCCCTATCAGCCGGTGGCAGGAAAGATGGTTGAACAGACCCCGCGCTGCGCCGACGACGGTCGTCTGCGGGTTTTGTCCACCAACGTGCAGCGCGGCAATCAGGACGCGGGCCAGGTCATCGCCATGATCCGCGCCAACGACCCCGACATCGCGCTGGTGATGGAAACGAACGAACGCTGGGATGCCGACCTTGCCCCGCTCCGCGATGACTTCTCCCATGTCATGCAGAACATCCCCGCGGACACGACATTCTTCGGAATGCACGTTTTTTCGCGCTATCCCCTGACGGATGCGCGGTTCGACTTTCCGTTTGAGGCCAATACGCCGCTGTTTGTCGGCGACGTCACGCATCCGCGCGGCACCGTCCAGTTCATCGGCGTTCACCCCCGCCCCCCACAGCGTGGACAGTCGACAACCCAGCGGGACGCGACCATCCTGACCGCTGCACAATACGCCCGCGACAGCGGTGCCCCGACCGTCATGGCAGGCGATTACAACGCGACGCCGTGGAACGACACCGCACGGCTTGCGATGCGTGTCGGCGGTTTGCTCGACCCCCGACAGGGACGCGGCCCGATGGTCAGCTTCGACGCGGCAAGCACATGGATGAAATGGCCGCTGGACCAGATCCTGTGGCAGGGCGGCCCCGGTCTGCTGGATTTCAAGGTCCTACCGTCCGTCGGGTCGGACCATTACCCGGTCATGGCCGACCTGTGCCTGACGACCAACGCCCCCGGCGAGCCTGCACCGCTGTACGACGGCGATCTGGACGCCATGCAGGCCGCATTCGACGCAGCCACAAAGGGTTGAGAGGTCGCCCCCCAACGCTTATGTCGATGCCAACACTGTACAGGACAAGTTCATGACCCTATCCATCGCCCACGACGCCCACACCGACAAGGGTGCCAACGCCTTTGGTGACCTGCCCGAATGGGATCTGACCGATCTGTATCCCGCCCCCGACAGCGCAGAGATCAAGCGTGACATGGATTGGCTGGAACAGGCCTGCGCCAATTTCGCCGCCGATATCGAAGGCAAGCTTGCGACACTGGATGCGGCGGGTCTGCTGGACGCGGTGAAACGCTATGAGACGATCGACATCGTCGCGGGCCGGATCATGTCCTATGCGGGTCTGCGGTATTACCAGATCACCACGGATTCCGAACGCGCCAAATTCATGGCCGACTGTCAGGACCGGATCACAACCTATACCACGCCACTGGTGTTCTATGGTCTGGAATTCAACCGTCTGGACGAGGCGCATCTGCAAACCCTGCTGGCGCAGAATGCCGATCTGGCCCGCTATCGCCCCGTCTTTGACCGTATGCGCGCAATGAAGCCGCATCAGTTGTCGGATGAGCTGGAAAAGTTTTTGCACGATGCCAGCACGGTCGGTGCCTCTGCCTGGAACCGTCTGTTCGACGAAACCATGGCCGCCCTGACCTTTGACGTAGAGGGGGAGGCGCTGAACCTTGAAGCGACGCTGAACCTTTTGACTGACAAAGACCGCGCGCGCCGCGAGGCGGGCAGCAAGGCCCTGTCCAAGGTCTTTGCCGATAACGTGAAACTGTTCGCCCGCGTCCACAACACGCTGGCCAAGGAAAAGGAAATCGAGGATCGCTGGCGCAAGATGCCGACCCCGCAATACGGCCGCCACCTGTCCAACCATGTCGAACCCGAGGTGGTCGAGGCGCTGCGCAACGCTGTCGTTGCCGCCTATCCGCGCCTGTCGCACCGCTATTACGCGCTGAAGGCGAAATGGCTGGGCCTTGACCGGATGCAGACATGGGACCGCAACGCGCCATTGCCCAAAGAGGTCGACCGCCTTGTCACATGGCCCGAGGCGGAAAAGATCGTCATGGACGCCTATGCCGACTTTTCGCCTGAAATGGCCGATCTGGCGCGGCCGTTCTTTACCGATGGCTGGATTGATGCGGGGGTGAAACCCGGCAAGGCGCCCGGCGCCTTTGCCCATCCCACGGTCAGCACGGTGCATCCCTATGTCATGCTGAACTATCTGGGCAAACCGCGCGATGTCATGACCCTCGCGCACGAGTTGGGCCACGGGGTGCATCAGCGGCTGGCGGCAGGACAAGGCGAATTGCTGTCATCGACACCTCTGACGCTGGCGGAAACCGCGTCGGTGTTCGGTGAAATGCTGACCTTCCGCAAACTGCTGGACAACGCCCAGACCCCGGAAGAGCGGAAAATCCTGCTGGCGGGCAAGGTCGAGGACATGATCAACACGGTCGTGCGCCAGATCGCGTTCTATGATTTCGAATGCAAACTGCACGCCGCCCGCAGCAACGGCGAATTGACGCCCGATGACATCAACGCCCTGTGGATGTCGGTGCAGGCCGAAAGCCTTGGCCCGGTGTTCGATTTCCACCCCGGCTATGAAACCTTCTGGTCCTATATCCCGCATTTTGTCCATTCGCCGTTCTACGTCTATGCCTATGCCTTTGGCGACGGGTTGGTGAATGCGCTGTATGCGATCTATGCCGAAGGCGATCCGGATTTCAAAGACAAGTATTTCGCCATGCTGCGGGCGGGCGGATCGAAACACCACTCCGAACTTTTGGCCCCCTTCGGCCTTGATGCCTCTGATCCTGCGTTCTGGGACAAGGGTCTGTCGATGATCGAAGGGTTCATCGACGAGCTGGAGGCGATGGAAGACGAGGCATGACCCTTGTCACGTTGCGGCCCTATCAGGCGGCCCGTGACCGGGCTGCGCTGACGGGGCTGCGGGTGGCACCGGATCAGGAACAGTTTTCAGGACAGCCCGCGCAGGTCATCGCAGCGGCCGTGCCCCATCTGACGCTGCATGTCATCCTGAAGGGCGGTGACCCGGTGGGGCTGTTCCGGCTGGATGACGCATTTCATGAAAACCACGATTTCGCGCCGCAGGGGTCGGTGGGTCTGCGCAGTGTGATCGTCGATCGCGCGCATCAGGGGCGGGGCATCGGCACCACCATGATCCGCGCCCTGCCCGCCTATCTGGCCCGGAACCACCCCGCAGCGGTGACGCTATTGTTGACCGTCAACCTGCGCAACACCGCAGCCCGGCGCATTTACCTGAAAGGTGGATTTACCGACACCGGCACCCTGTATCTGGGTGGCAGTGCCGGACCGCAGCATGTGCTGCGCATGGACCTGCCCGAACCGGGGCCCATGCCCTAACCCAGATAGTCCTTGATGACCGCCGACAGGGATGTGGCCGCTTCTGATTCCCTGCGGGAAATGGCCGGGGTCTGCTTCGACCAGCTGCCGGTTTCAGCCAGTTCCAGCATGAAATGGGCCACATCGGTCATGCGGGTGCGGATCAGATCCTGCGGGATCACGTCCCGCGTGATCGTGTAATCCCCGGTCACGCGACCTTCCATCAGCCAGCCGGGGCGCACGGCGGTCCAGTTGACAGCACTGGCGCGCAGGATGTCTTCCATCTCCATCATCTGGTCCAGCACGTTGTGCAGTGCGGCCATCGTCGGCAGGCGGAAATGCAGCGGGCCACGGTCCTTTGCTTCAACAAAACTCGCCGATATGACGATCAAACGGTCGATACCGGCATCCGCCATCCCTTGCAATATGCGGGCTGTCCCCTTGGAATACAGGGGCGGTGGATCAACCAGCGTTTTCAGGTCGTTGCCGACCCCAAGGCAGGACAGCACCGCATCCACACCCGCGAAATGTGGCGCCAGATCGTCGTTCAATACATCGGCCGTGACCCGCGTCAGACCGGGGCGGTCTGCGGCGTCCGAATTTGCGTCTGGCCATTCCATTTCCAGTGCGACGACCCGATGGCCCCGCGCCAAGGCCTGATCCACCAGACTGGACCCCACGCCACCGCTGGCGCCCAGAATTGCAAAGGTTTGCGTCATGTTTGTCCCTTTCATACGTCAGGGACAGAACACCCGCTAACCCTGCCTGTTCCCTGCCGCGGCAAAGACCATGTCCATCATCGCCTGCGTGCCCCGGCTGAATTCCAGCGGACAGGCGTAATCGGCCCCCTGCGTGGCCGCAGCACCAAAGGCTTCGACCTGCAGGACGTAGTGATTGACCCCCGGCCAGCGTTCGATCGTCCGCACGCCCATCGCCGTTTCAAGGGTCAGTTGCGCCTGATCATAGACGTTGGCGTTGAAGGGTGCGGTCAGCGTCAGGATGCCACCGTCGC
The DNA here is from genome assembly GCA_038225335.1 of Rhodobacterales bacterium. Lineage (GTDB taxonomy): Bacteria > Pseudomonadota > Alphaproteobacteria > Rhodobacterales > Rhodobacteraceae > Loktanella. Next base: position 5,818 of record JBBREW010000004.1, on the reverse strand, counting down.
CGTGGAACGTGATCCCCTGCCCCGACTGCATCCGTGTCGACACGATCGCACCATAGGTGAAATCGCCAAAATCCGCAGAGACCTGTGCAAACACATCGACGCCGTGTTCGAAATCAATCCGCGCGTGGGTGATCGCAACCGGTTCCGCCCCGGTGGCAAAGCGGGCGGCCCCAAAGGTATAGACCCCGATATCGGGCAGACCACCCCCCCCGGTATCGGCCTTGTTGCGGATATTGGTCGTGTCGGTGTTGTTATAGGTGAACGACGTCTGCACGTGCCGCAACCGCCCGATGGCCCCGTCGGCGATCAGCGCGCGGGTGCGTTTGAATTGCGGATGATGGACGATCATGAACGCCTCTGCCGCCATGCGGCCGCTGGCGTCGCGGGCGGCGATCACGCGGTCGATGTCGGTGGCCTTCAGCGCGATCGGCTTTTCGCACAGGACATGCTTGCCTGCCGCCAGCGCCTTGACCGACCAATCGACGTGCAGGTGGTTGGGCAGCGGAATGTAAACCGCATCGATGTCCGGATCGGCCAGCAACGCATCGTAGCTGTCATGGACCTTCAACCCGGGGGCAAAGGCGCTGAAACCCGCAGCCTTGGCCCGGTCTGACGTCGCCAGCGCCACCAGTGCGGCCCCTTTGGCCGCGTGGATCGCGGGACCCATCTGTTCGCGGGCAAAATTTGCAGCCCCCAAAATTCCCCAACGCATCGTCCGTCCCCCCGTTCACATGAAATCCACTGCAGCGACCTGTTGGCCGCTGCGTTACACGTCTGGCAGACCTTGCACGCAGGCGGTGAAATCATCGCCCCGCGCGGCAAAGCTGTCGTATTGATCAAAAGACGCGCAGGCCGGTGCCAGCAGCACCACATCGCCGTCCGTGGCGTCGGCTGCGGCGCGGGCTACGGCCACGTCCATCGTGCCGCAGACCACCGCATCAACGCCGGGCAACTGCCGGGCAAAAGCGTCGGCCTCGCGTCCGATGACATAGGCGGTCACAACGGACCCCAGATGCGGGATCAGACCGTCAAGGCCGCCTTCCTTTTGCAACCCCCCGCAAATCCAACGGATTTTCGGGAATGCCTGCAACGCCTTGGCCGCCGCGTCGACATTCGTGGCCTTGCTGTCATTGATGAAAAGAACGCCACCGCGCTGGCCTACGATCTGGCTGCGGTGCGGAAGGCCCGGATAGCTGTGCAACGCGGCCTCAATCCCCTTGGGACCAAGGCCAAGGCTGCGCACCGCCGCATAGGCGGCGCAGGCGTTCTGGTGGTTGTGCGCACCCGGCAGGCCGGCCACACCGCGCAGGTCGATGGACGCCACCTGTTTGCCCCGGCGGTATTCCGACAAGAAGCCCTTGCGGGCAAAGACGCACCAGCCCGTCGTCAGTTTGCGCGTCACGCTGATGCGGATCAGGCGGTCGTCGGACAAATCGGTCACCAGTTGGTTGGCCAGATACTGTCCTTCCGGCTCGTCCACACCGATCACGGCGCGGTCCGGGCCGCCTTCGGCGAACAGACGCCGTTTGGCCGCGAAATAGCCGCCAAGACCCGCGTGACGGTCCAGATGGTCGGGACTGATGTTTGTCAGCACCGCGACATCGGGCGTCATGTGGCGGGCCAGATCAGTCTGATAGCTGGACAGTTCCAGCACCACGACCGCCCCGTCATCGGGCGGATCAATGTCCAGCACACCGCGCCCGATATTGCCCGCCAATTCCGCAGGCCGCCCGTTTTCGACCAGAATGTGATGGATCAGCGCAGAGGTGGTGGATTTCCCGTTCGACCCGGTGACCGCGATGACCCGTGGCGGGCTGTCAAACCCGTCCCAGTCATCCGTGGCATAAGACCGGAAAAACAGGCCGATGTCGTTGTCGACCGCGACACCTGCATCCCATGCGGCCGCAATCACCGGATGGGCCGTGGGATAAAGATGCGGTATCCCGGGACTGACGATCAGCGCCGCAATCCCGTCAAACGCCCCGGCCACGGTCAGATCGCGGACCTGCCACCCGGCGGCGGCGGCGCTGTCGCGCCCTCGTGGGCTGTCGTCCCAGACGATGGGCACCGCCCCCCCCGCCGACAGCGCGCGCGCCGTGGCCAGCCCCGACCGCCCCAGCCCCAGCACCGCGACGTTGCGGCCGTCGTAACCCTGCACTGGGATCATGTGAAACGCTCCAACCTTATTGGGTGCGGCACGGCGGGCCGGATCACCGGACCTTCAGCGTGGCCAGACCGATCATCGCAAGGATCAGGCTGATGATCCAGAACCGGATCACGATCTGCGGCTCTGCCCAGCCTTTTTTCTCGTAGTGGTGGTGGATCGGGGCCATCAGGAACACCCGTTTTCCGGTGCTTTTGAAATACAGGACCTGAATGATGACGCTCAGCGCCTCGACCACGAACAATCCGCCGACGATGGCCAGCACGATTTCATGCTTTGTGGCGACAGCAATCGCACCCAGGGCGCCCCCCAGCGCCAGCGACCCGGTATCCCCCATGAAGACAGCGGCAGGCGGCGCATTATACCACAAAAACCCAAGCCCCCCGCCGATCAGCCCGGCGCAGAACACAAGAATCTCGCCCGAGTCGGGCACATAATGCAGGCCAAGGCTTTCGGAAAAATCCACCCGACCCACGAAATAGGCGATGATGCCAAAGGTGCCCGCCGCGATCATGACAGGCATGATCGCCAGCCCGTCCAGACCGTCAGTCAGATTGACGGCATTGGCGGCGCCCACGATCACAAGGATCGAAAACGGCACGAACAACAGGCCCAGGTTGATCAGCACATCCTTGAACACCGGCACGGCCAACTGGTTGGTCAGCCCGGCGGGATGGTATTGCGCGGCCCAGAAACCCGCGACAGCGGCGATGGCCAGACCCAGCAGGATGCGCACGCGGCCCGACACGCCGTTGGACGACTGCTTGCTGACCTTTGCATAATCATCGGCAAAGCCGATGGCGGCAAAGGACAGGGTCACGAACAACACCATCCAGATATAGGGGTTGTCCATCCGGGCCCACAGCAGCGTCGATGTGGTCAGGGCACCCACGATCAGCAGCCCCCCCATGGTCGGCGTGCCGGCCTTGACGAAATGCCCTTCGGGGCCGTCGGTGCGGATCGGCTGGCCCTTGCCCTGGGTGCGGCGCAACACATTGATCAGCGGCAGGCCAAAGATGAAGCCAAAGGTCAGCGCCGTCAGGAACGCACCACCGGCACGGAACGTGATATACCGGAACAGATTGAAGAAATCGCCGCCGTCCGACAGGTTCGTCAGCCAATACAACATCTGGTTGCTTTCCTAGTTTTCCCGACCGGAGCGATGCCCGAGTTTACGGATCGCGTCAACAACGCGGCTGACCTTGCTGCCTTTTGATCCCTTGACCAGAACAATGTCGCCTGCATCCACCAGCTTTGCCGCCGACCGCGCCAGATCGTCCGCGTCCGGGGTCCATTGCCCCCGCAGATCGGCGGGCAGTGCATCGAACAGGGCCCGCATCCGCGGGCCTGCGCAATGCACGATGTGCAGCGACAGCAAGTGCGGATCGCGGGCAAGGTCCGCGTGCATGGCCATTTCGTCCGGACCCAGTTCCAGCATGTCACCCAGAATGGCCACCCGTCGTCCGGTCTTGATCCGGCCGATGTTGTCGCGGGGATTGCTGGCGGCCAGCACCTCGAAGGCGGCGGTCATGGATGTGGGGTTGGCGTTGAAGGCGTCGTCGATCAGGTGCAGCGTTTCGTCGGCGATGCCGTGGTCCAGCATGACCACCTCGCGGGTGCCGCGGCCTTCGGGGGGCAACCACTGGCCGATGTCCTGTGCCGCCTGCACCGGGTCAGCCCCCAAAGCGTCGCAAGCGGCCAGCACACCGACGGCGTTCATCGCAAAGTGCCGCCCGGCCACGCGCAGTTTGAACAGATAATCAACCGTGGCGTGGCGGGCTGCGATGATCGTCGCGTCGTTGCTGATCCGCACATCACCAAGGACCCAGTCGGCCTGCACGCCAAAGGTCACGCTACGGTGTCCCCCCGCCGCCGCATGGTCGCGCAGAATATGCGTCGTGGGCAGATCGGCGTTTAGAACGGCCACGCCCCCTGCCACCAGACCATCCATGATCGCGGCCTTTTCATGGGCGATGCCGTCCAGATCGGCAAAGGCTTCCAGATGGGCCGCGGCAACCGTCGTGATCATCGCCACATGGGGCCGGGTCAGGCGGGCCAAGGGTGCGATTTCGCCGGGATGATTCATCCCGATCTCGATCACCGCGAATTGCGTGTCGGCGGGCATCCGCGCGAGCGTCAGCGGCACACCCCAGTGGTTGTTGTAGGACGCTTCTGCCGCATGGGTGCGGCCTTGGGGCGTCAGGGCGGCGCGCAGCATTTCCTTTGTCGATGTCTTGCCGACCGATCCGGTCACCGCCACGATGCGGGCCTGTGTGCGGTCGCGGGCAGCGGTGGCAAGCCCTTGCAGTGCGGCCAGCACATCGGGCACCACCAGCAGCGGTGCATCCACGGCCACATCGGCGGGCCGGTGCGTCACAAGCGCCGCCGCAGCCCCCGCCGCCAGCGCCTGCGCCACAAAGCCATGCCCGTCCCGCACAGCAGCCAATGCCACAAACAGATCACCGGGCTGCAAGCTGCGCGTGTCGATGGACACACCGGTCGCCTGCCAGTCACCGGTCGTGGTGCCACCGGTGGCAATCGCGGCCGCTGCCGCCGTCCACAAAGGAGGTGTCACGGTCATATCCGGCCTTCCAGTGCGGCCACGGCGACGCTGGCCTGTTCGGCATCATCAAATGGCAGCACCGTATCACCGACGGTCTGCCCGGTTTCATGGCCTTTGCCCGCGATCAGCAGTGCATCCCCCGGACCCAGGGCCGCGATGCCCCGCAGAATGGCCTCTGCCCTGTCGCCGACCTCGATCACTTCGGCGCGGCCCTTGGCCCCGGCCAGCACGGCGGCGCGGATATCGGCGGGGCGTTCCGACCTTGGGTTGTCGTCGGTCACAATCACCAGATCGGCGTTTTCCGCCGCCGCCTGCCCCATCAGTGGCCGCTTGCCCGCGTCCCTGTCACCGCCCGCACCGACGATGACGATGATCCGCCCCATGACATGCGGCGACAGGGCCTGCAGCGCCGTCTTGATCGCATCGGGCGTGTGGGCATAGTCGACAAAGACCGTGGCACCGTTGTCGCGCCGCGCCACCAGCTGCATCCGGCCGCGCACCGTGGTCAGCTGTTCCATCGTGGCAAACACGTCGCCGGGGATGGCCCCTGCCGCGATAGCAAGGCCGCAGGCCAGCGCCACGTTGTCGGCCTGAAATCCGCCGATCAGGTTCAGCCGCGTCGTATGGGGCCGGTCCTGCCACGAAAACCGCAGGTCCTGACCGGTGTCATCACAGCGCTGCCCCAGAATGCGCAGGCGGGCTTCCGCATGGCGGCCTACGCCGATCACCTCCAGCCCGCGGGTGGTGCACAGGCTTGCCACCTCTTCGCCGCGGGGATCGTCAAGGTTCACGACGGCCACGCCGTCTTCGGACAGCACGCGGGTGAACAGACCCATCTTGGCGTCAAAGTAGGCGTCAAAGGTGTGGTGGTAATCCAGATGATCCTGCGTGAAATTGGTGAACCCCGCCGCAGCCAGCATGACCCCGTCCATGCGCCGCTGGTCAAGGCCGTGGCTTGATGCCTCCATCGCGGCGTGGGTGATGCCTGCACCCTCTGCCTGCGCCAGCAGGCGGTGCAGCGTCACCGGGTCGGGTGTGGTGTGGTGCAGGGGTGCGGACCATGCGCCCTCGACCCCGGTGGTGCCAAGGTT
>JBBREW010000003.1:0-26840 GCA_038225335.1 Rhodobacterales bacterium | reverse complement strand
CGCCTTTGCCAGCATGTGCAGGGCGGCATCCAGACCGGGACAGCCGGTCGCGATAAAGACGAGGGCGGCATTGCCGAAACTGTCCGGGGTCACGGCTGATGTGTCCTGCGTCGCCCGCCCGCTGGCGACCAGAGCTGACAGTTCAGGGTCGAGACCCGGGGCCAGCAGGATCAGCGTGGCATCGGTTTTCAGCATCAGCCGGGCCTTCTGGGCGGCCTGCTCTCCTCCGCCGGCGATGATGACGCGGCGGCCCGTGGTGCGGATGAACATCGGAAAACTTTGCATGACGATCCTTTCAGGCGGCGGGGGCCCGGTGACGGTGCTGCCAAAGGTCGGCAGCCGCGCGGTGGGCGTCGGGGCAGCCACAGGCCGTCAGGGCCAGTGCTGCGGTACTGGTAATGATGGCGGTTGCAAAGGCGTCCCGCACGTCGCCCTGCCAGACCTGCGCGAGCGTGCTGTTGGTATCGCTCAGCCGCTGGTGACCTGCAACCGACGTGCCGGTGGGCCCGTCCCACAGCGCGCCGTCGGTCAGGCCGTGCAGGGTGATGTCCTTGGCCGGGTGGTGTTCGAATTCGCCGCCACCGCCTTTCAGCACGCGCAGGGTCGCCTGACCCAAAAGCTGTGCCGCGTCGCGCTGCAATTCGCGGTAGGACGGGTGAAACACCCCTTGCAGCGCCACGGGTGCCCCAGCGGGGTTCAGCATGCGCAACACGGTGTTGATGCAGGACCGCAGACCGAATGTATCGCGCAGCCGCAGCAGGGCCATCAACCCCGGCGAGATCTCCTCGAGCGGCAGATAAGCGATGCCGTCGCGCGACAGGGCCGCGGGTGCATCCGCCCATGTGACCTGCGCGATATCAACCGACGCCAGCGCACCGCGCACCGACGCGCCGGTGGCCTGATGGGAATTCCAGCCATGCAGCAGAACCGGATGACCGGCCTGTGCCAACAGACGCGCGGCGGCGAGAAACCACGGCTGCCCGCGGGTGCGCCCGGCTGCATAGGACGGCCAGTCGATGGTCGGACGCGGACCCAGCCAACCGGGCAGCGACGCGCGGGCGGCGGCGGTAAAGCCTGCGATTTCTGCCGCATCCTCCCCTTTCATCCGCAACAGCATCAGCAAGGCACCCAGTGCCTCTGGCACGGCGTTGCCGGACAGAATGCAGGTCATCGCTGCCTCTGCCTCGGCTTGGGTCAGGGACCGGGCACGGCCCTGTCCGCGGCCAAGGATGGCGACAAAAGGCGCAAGGCTCACTCTGCCGCCTCCACCTTTATGGTCTGCGCGAAAAAGGCTGCGATGTCTGACCGGCACGACCCGCAGTTGGTGCCCGCACCGGTCAGCGTGCCGACCTGTGCCACGGTGGCGGCCTGCCCGGTGGCAATGACCGCGCGGATCGTGTTGGACCCGACACCCATGCAGGCGCAGACGACTGGCCCTGCGTCCGGCATGTCGGCGCTGGGGCGACCGGACAGGGGCGCGTGCACCGACTGCCCCAACTGTGCCACGACATGATCGCGCGATACGGCCACCGGTGCGCGTGACACAAAAAGGGCGGCCAGCAGACGATCACCTGCCATGAAGGCGATCCGTGCCGTGCCGGTTGCGGGATCACTGATGCTTTGGCAGGCTGCGTCCGGCACGGCGAACAGGCGGCGCGCCGCACTTTCCCAATCGGGAACAGGGTCTGTTCCGGCCAGTTCCGCCCGCCAGCCGCCCGTCACGCGGCTGCGTGCCCAATAGGCGCAATCGGGGTCAAAGGATGTGGTGCTGACCGCAAACCCGAACCATGTGGCGGCAAAGGGTGTGACCGCGACCGTTGCAGCCTTGCTTTCGGGTTGCCCGGACAAGGGATCGACGATGCCGGGCACAAGCGCGTCGATCCGGCCTGTCGGTGCGGTCTGCGCGGTCCAGTGGATCGGCGCAAACACCTGACCGGGCTGCACGCGGTCGGTCGGCAAGGCACGCAGGATACAGCGGCCGGTCGGGCTCTGGACCGTGACAAGTGTGGCCGGTGCGATCCCAAGGGATGCGGCATCATCCGGGTGGATTTCAAGGAACGGCTCTCCCATGTGCTGATTGAGGCGCGGTGATTTCGCCGTGCGCGTCATGGTGTGCCACTGGTCGCGGATCCGGCCTGTGTTCAGGCGGAACGGATAGCGCGGCCCGGTGCGCCCGACCGGTGGCCGCGCGGTGACAGGGATCATACGCGCCTGTCCGTCGGCCGTATAGAACCCGCCATCCGCGAAAAAACGGTCCTTGCTGCCTTGTGCCGTGACAGGCCAGCGGGTCGGGGGCAGGGCGTGATACCCGGCCGCCGTCAGCCCGCTTAGCCCGGAGATGTCAAAATCCCGCCCCAACGCCGCAGCGACACCGGACAGGCGGGCATATTCATCGAAAATCTGTGCCGGAGAGGCATAGGCAAAGGCATCTGCCCACCCCATCCGCCGCCCGACATCGGCCATGATCGCCCAGTCCGCCCGCGCCTGACCCGGCGGCGGCAGAACCGACCGCTGGCGGCTGATGGTGCGGTCGGAATTGGTCACCGTGCCTTCCTTTTCGCCCCAGCCCGTTGCGGGCAGCAGCACATGGGCCAGTTGGGCGGTGTCGGTCCGGTCGGTCACATCGGACACCACGACGAAATCGCAGCCTGCAATGGCGTCACGGACCGCGTCGGCGTTGGGCATCGACACCGCGGGATTGGTGCAGACGATCCACAGCGCCTTGATCTGCCCGGTCCTGACTTGCGCGAACAGGTCCACGGCCTTCAGACCGGCCTGTTGCGGCATGGCTGGCGCGTTCCAGAAGTTGCGCACAAAATCGCGGTGGCCGGCGTTTTCAAGGTCCAGATGACAGGCGAGGGCATTGGCAAGGCCGCCGACTTCGCGTCCACCCATGGCGTTGGGCTGCCCGGTGACGGAAAACGGACCCATCCCCGGCTTGCCGATCCGGCCCGTGGCCAGATGACAGTTGATGATGGCGTTGACCTTGTCGGTGCCCGATGACGATTGGTTCACGCCCTGACTGAACACGGTCACGACCTTGTCCGTGGCCACCCACAGCGCGCAGAACGCCGCGATCTGGTCCGGTGTCAGGCCGGTTACGGCATCATCCTGTGCGACTGCCGCGCGCAGCGTATCGTCAAAGCCTGCGACGTGGGTCAGATAGGCGGGATTGGTGGCCCCAGCGGCGGCAATGGCCGCCAGCAGATGATTAAACAGCGCCACATCACTGCCCGGTTCAAGGGCAAGGTGCATGTCCGCCAGATCGCAGGTCGCGGTGCGGCGCGGGTCGATGACCACCACACGCATGTACGGGCGGGCGGCCTTGGCGGCCGCAAGGCGCTGAAACAGCACCGGATGACACCACGCCAGATTGCTGCCCACCAGCACCACAAGATCCGCGAGTTCCAGATCATCATAGGTGCCGGGGACCGTGTCGGTGCCAAAGGCCCGCTTTTGCCCCGCGACCGTGGACGCCATGCACAGGCGCGAATTGGTGTCGATATTGGCCGACCCGATGAACCCTTTCATCAGCTTGTTGGCGACATAGTAATCTTCGGTCAGCAATTGGCCGGACACATAGAAGGCGACGGAATTCGGTCCGTGATCGGCAATCGTGCGGGCAAAGCGGTCCGCAACCAGCCCCAGCGCGCTGTCCCAATCGGTGTCGCAGCCGTTCACGCGCGGTGTCAGCAACCGGTCGTCCAGCGATACCGTTTCGCCCAGTGCAAACCCCTTGGAACACAGCCTGCCAAAGTTCGCGGGATGATCCGGGTCGCCCCGCACTGTCATGCCGCCCATCCCGTCGGGACGGGCCAAGACGCCGCAACCCACACCGCAATAGGCGCAGGTCGTCCGCACCTCTGGTGCAAGGGGCGTGCCGTCCATCATGCGACCTGCCCGCGGCGCAACTGGGCCGTGTCCAGCAGGATCCGGCCCGCAGCGATACGCACCGCATAGGTATTGACCGCGCCCACGTCCGCGCCCTGTGCCTGCCCCGTGTCCAGCCGCAGCACCATGTTGTGCAGCGGGCAGGTGACGGACCGGCCATGCACGATGCCTTCGGACAGAGGGCCGCCCTTGTGCGGGCAGGCGTCGTCGATGGCGAACACCTCGTCATCGACGGTGCGGAACACCGCCACACAGCCCATATGCGTCTTCACCAGCCGCGCGCCGCGCTGGGGAATGTCGGTCAACGCGCCGATATCGGTCCAGTCGGTCATTCCGCGGCCTCCAGTGTCAGATCGGCCATGTGGGCATAGAGCTGGCGGTAATGGGCCTTGGTGCGTTCCGCCCAAGGGTCCTGCTGCATGAACTGCTGGGCATGATAGAACCGGTCGGCCAGCGCCTTGCGGCTGGCGGCATCGGTCACAACCCGGTCCACCACGTGCGGCAGACCGACCGTATCCAGCCATTTGTACATGCGTTCCAGATAGGCCGCTTCTTCGCGGTAAAGCTGAAGGACGGCGGCGGTGTATTCCATCACCTCGTCTTCGGTCCGGACGGTGCACATGACGACGGTGCCCTGAATATGCAGACCCGCAGCCCCGCCGATATGCAGGACATAGCCGCTGTCGACGCAGATCACGCCCACATCCTTGCAGGTGCTTTCGGCGCAGTTGCGCGGGCAACCGGACACCGCCATCTTGACCTTGGCAGGGGTCCACGACCCCCACAGTGCCTTTTCCATGCGGATCCCCAGACCCGTGCTGTCCTGTGTGCCGAACCGGCAGTGATCGGTGCCGACGCAGGTCTTGACAGTGCGCAGACCCTTTGCATAGGCCTGCCCGCTGACCATCCCGGCGGCGTTCAGATCGGCCCAGATGTCGGGCAGGTCCTGCTTTTTCACGCCCAGCAGGTCGATGCGCTGGCCGCCCGTCACCTTGACCGTCTGGACCTGATATTTGTCGGCGGCATCCGCGATGGCGCGCAGTTCATCCGGCGTGGTGATGCCGCCCCACATGCGCGGCACGACGGAATATGTCCCGTCTTTCTGGATGTTGGAATGCATGCGTTCGTTCACGAAACGGCTTTGGTCATCGTCGTGGTATTCACCGGGCCAGTCGCACAGCAGGTAATAATTTAGCGCCGGCCGACAGGACGCGCAGCCGCATGACGTGGTCCAGCCGCATTCCTGCATCACCGCCGCCATGGATTTCAGCCCGCGCGCCTTGATCAGGCGGCGCACGTCCATATGGGTCAGCGGCGTGCAGGGGCACATCGGCTTGACCGTCTGCACCTGAAAGCTGTCACCCAGCGTCAGGGCCATGACCTGTTCGACCAGCCCGGTGCAGGTGCCGCAGGATGCGCTGGCCTTGGTCTGGGCACGGACATCGGACAGGGTTGTGGCGCCACCGGTGATGGCATCCACGATCCGGGATTTGCAGACGCCGTTGCAGCCGCAGATTTCTGCGTCAGCCGGTAAGGCTGCAACGGCCGCCAAAGGGTCCGCGGTGGCCCCCCCTTGGAAGGCAGGTCCAAAGATCAGCGTGTCGCGCATGTCCGTGATGTCGGTGTGATCCTTGATCAGGCCGTGGAACCACGCCGAATGTGCCGTGTCGCCATACATGACTGCACCGATCAGCCGGTCGCCCTGCAGCACAAGGCGTTTGTATACCCCGCGCGAGGGATCGCGGAACACGATATCATCGCGGCCTTCGCCTTCGGCAAAATCACCGGCGCTGAACAGATCGCACCCGGTCACCTTCAGCTTTGTTGCCACCTCTTTGGGGATGAAGGCCGCGGGCACGCTGCCCAGTGTGTCGGCCACGACGCGCGCCTGATCATAAAGCGGCGCCACAAGACCAAAGACAGCGCCCTGATGTTCGACGCATTCACCCAAGGCCAGAATGTGGGGGTCCGATGTCAGCATCGCATCGTCCACATGAATCCCGCGTCCGACCGCCAGACCAGCGTCTTTGGCCAAGGCCACATTGGGGCGGATGCCCACGGCCATGACCAGCAGGTCGCAGGGGATCAGCGTGCCGTCATCCAGTTCCAGACCGCTGACATGCCCGTCGGTGCCGGTGATCCGCGCGGAAGTGGCACTGGTCAGGACGGTAATGCCCTTTGCCTCCAGTGCTTTTTTCAGCAGATACCCGGCCGCTTCGTCCAACTGGCGTTCCATCAGGTGGCCCATGACATGCACTACCGTTACGGCGATGCCCTGTGCGGCCATGCCTGCCGCGGCCTCCAGTCCCAGCAGACCGCCGCCGATCACGACGGCCCGCGCACCGGGCCGGGCCCCAAGCGCCATCATGCGTTCGGTGTCTTCCAGATCGCGGTAGGGGATGACGCCCGCCAGATCATGCCCCGGCAAGGGGATCATGAACGGTGTTGATCCGGTCGCGATGACAAGGCTGTCATAGGGCACTTCGCCCGTGTGTGTCACCACGACACGCCGGTCGCGATCAATCTGTGCAACCTTTTCGCCAAAGCGGCAGGTCACGCCGTGATCCACATACCAAGCCGCATCATGGGTCACGATATCGGCATAGGTCTTTTCCCCCGCAAGGACGGGCGACAGCATCAGCCGGTTGTAGTTGCCGCGGGGTTCCGCGTTGAACAGGGTCACCTGCCACGCGCCGGGTTGGCTGTCGAACAGGTGTTCCAGCATCCGGCCAGAGGCCATGCCGGCGCCGATGACGATCAGGTTTCGGGTCATGGCTTACTCCGCCGCGATGGGTTTGGGGGTGGCGGGTGTGGCGGTGGCCGGCTTGGCCCCGTGTTCGTATTCCGTCAGGAAATCCAGCACCTCTTGCCGATAGGCATAGTAGTCGGGATGGGCCAGCAACGCCTTGCGGGTGCGGGGCCGTGGCAATTTCACCTCTGTGATCTTGCCGATGGTCGCCTGCGGCCCGTTGGTCATCATGACGACCCGGTCGGCCAGCAGGATCGCCTCGTCCACGTCATGGGTTACGCAGATCGCCGTGACCTTGGTGCGGGACCAGACCTCCATCAGCACTTCTTGCAGCTCCCACCGGGTCAGGCTGTCAAGCATGCCGAACGGTTCATCCAGCAGCAGCAGCTTAGGCGACAGCGCAAAGGCACGGGCAATGCCGACACGCTGTTTCATGCCGTTCGACATGGCATGGGCGCCCTGGTTCATCGCATCCGCAAGGCCCACCCGTTCAAGATAGTATTCCACCACCTCTTGCCGTTCGGCGCGGCTGGCGTTGGGATAAACCTTGTCCACCCCGATCGCCACGTTTTCCATGGCGGTCAGCCAGGGGAACAGGTTCGGCGACTGAAACACTACGGCACGGTCCGGACCTGCGCCTTCGACGTGGCGGCCATCCAGCTTGATGGTGCCTTTCGAGATGTCGTTCAGGCCAGCGGCCATTGTCAGGACCGTGGATTTGCCACAGCCAGAATGGCCGATCAGGCTGATGAACTCTCCCTGATTGACCTTGAGGTTGAAGTTTTCGACGACCGTCAGCGGCCCCTTTGGCGTGGGATAGACCTTGTGCAGCTGTGAAAAATCCAGAAACCGTTCTTCGATCATGCCTTCGCGGGCGTCGCGGACGACGGCGGGCAGCAGGGTGTGGATGGGGGTCACATCAGGCAGCAACCGGGTGTCGGCGACCTTGGCGGCAAAACCCACATCCATCAGGTATTGCGTGACCTGCGCGCGCAGGGTCTTGAACGCGGCATCGTGGTTCATGGCGTCCCGGTTGCGCGGGCGGGCAAGGGTGACTGGCACGGGATCGGCAAGGGTGCCGTCCGGGTTCAGCACGATGATCCGGTCCGCCAGCAGGATCGCCTCGTCCACGTCGTTGGTGATCAGGATGCAGGTTTTCTTGTCCGCCTCCCAGATCTGCAGGATTTCGTCCGCCAGATTGGCGCGGGTCAGGGCATCCAGCGCCGACAGCGGTTCGTCCAGCAGCAGGACATCGGGTTCCATGGCCAGCGCACGGGCGACGGCGACGCGCTGTCGCATGCCGCCCGACAGTTCCGATGGATACCGCTGTGCCGCGTGGCCAAGCCCGACCATGCCGATGTAGTGATCCGCCTTTTCGGTTTTCGCAGCCTTCGGCAGCTTGCCGTGGACCGCATCAATCGCCAGCATGATGTTGCCCCGCACCGTCAGCCACGGCATCAGGCTATAGCTTTGAAAGACCAGCCCGCGGTCGGGGCCGGGTCCGGAGATCGTGGCACCGCGACAGGTCACGGTGCCGCGATCCGGCATTTCCAACCCGGACATCAGGTTCATCAGGGTCGATTTGCCCGTTCCGGAAAACCCGAGGATTGCGACAAATTCGCCTTCCGCGACATCGAGTGTGATGTTTTTCAGGACCTCTGCCCGGTGGGTCCCGGTCCCGAAACCCTTGCTGACATTATTAAAAGACAGAATGTTCATGTCATCACCGCTGCGCAGAGAAGGTAAAGAACGACTGCATCGCAAACATCACCCGGTCCAGAAGAAAGCCGATGATCCCGATGGTCAGCACAGCCACGATGATCCGGGCCAGACTTTGCGACGATCCGTTCTGGAATTCATCCCAGACGAATTTGCCCAGACCCGGATTCTGGGCCAGCATTTCTGCCGCGATCAGCACCATCCAGCCCACACCCAGCGACAGGCGCATTCCGGTAAAGATCAGGGGCAGGGCCGATGGCAGCACCAGTTTCGTGATCTTTGCATAGGGACCCATCTTCAGCACGCGGCTGACGCTGATCAGGTCGCGGTCGATGGACGCCACGCCAAGTGCGGTGTTGATCAGGGTCGGCCAAAGCGAACACAGGGTGACGGTGATGGCGGACACAAGGAAGGATTTGGAAAAGAAGCCATCATTCGTGGCATAGACCGCACTGACGACCATGGTGACGATAGGCAGCCATGCCAGCGGCGAGACAGGCTTGAAAATCTGGATCAACGGGTTGAGAGCGGCATTCGCGGTGGGCGACAGGCCCGCAGCGATGCCCAGCGGGATCGCAATGACAGAGGCGATCAGAAACCCGAAAAACACCGTTTTGATCGAGGTCCAGATCTGGCCGTAGTAGGTCGGTGACCCGGTAAAGGCGATGCTGCGCACCTCTTCACTGCGGCCCGCGTCGATCAGGCGTTGATTGCGTTCGGCCAGACGGGCGTTAAAATCGGCCTGCTTGTCCCAAGTATTGACCGCATCGGCATGCAGACCCTTCGCCTCTTGCCAGACGGCGGCGGGGCCGGGGATCGCCCCCAGAGACGTGACGACCCGTGGGGCCATGGTGGACCACAGCACCAGAAACACCGAGATCGACAGCAGCGGCACGCCCAGCAACCGCCAGACATCCCGCAACTGCGCCCGCGGATTATCACCCGCCGCAGCCTTGAGAAGGGGTGTCACCCACGCCAGACCAAAGACGGAAAACCAGGCGTCAGCCTTGTTCAGGCGGGTGAACCAGACGGCGCGACGGGCGTCGCGGTGCTGGGCGGCAAGGTGGTCAGGATCGACAGTGGTCATGTCAGTCTCCGCATGGGAACAGAAGGGGTGGTGCCGCCCGACCGGGCGGCACGGCCGTGTCAGCCGCCGGCGACATCGCCGGATTTCAGCCCGATGGGCAGGCTGTCGATGTAGGCATTGGGCGCTTTGCCATCGTAGGGGATGCCGTCGATGATATCGGCACCGGGCGTGGGCGCCTTGTAGCCATCGCTGTCCCACGGGAAATCCGCATCATTGGCCAGGCCTTCGTCCACCAGCAGGCGCGCCGCCTGAAGGTAGATGTCGGGGCGGTAGACGGATTTGGCCGTGGTATCGAACCATGCGTCATCCTGTGGGTCCGCAATCTGGCCCCAGCGGCGCATCTGCGTCAGATACCAGACCGCGTCCGAATAGAATGGATAGGTCGCGTTGTGCCGGAAAAAGACATTGAAATCCGGCACATCACGGACGTCGCCTTTTTCATACTCGAACGTGCCGGTCATGGATGCGGCGATCACCTCGCGGTCCGCGCCCACATATTCCGGGCGGGAGAGCAGATCGACGGCCTCTTCGCGGTTGGCATTGTCGTCTTCGTCCAACCAGATCGCGGCGCGGATCAGTGCTTTGGTCAAGGCGATGGTGGTGTTGGGATTGGCCTGCGCAAAGGCGTCGGTGATGCCAAAGACCTTTTCGGGGTTGTTCTTCCAGATCTCGTAATCGGTGATGATCGGGACACCGATCCCCTTGACCACGGCCTGCTGGTTCCACGGCTCTCCGACGGCGTAACCGTCGATGGTGCCTGCTTCCAGCGTGGCGGGCATCTGGGGTGGGGGGGTGACCGACAGCAGGACATCCGCATCAATCTGCCCCGATGTGTCGCCGGGGCTGTAGGTGCCGGGGTGCAGTCCGCCTGCCGCCAGCCAATAGCGCAGTTCGTAATTATGGGTCGATACCGGGAATACCATGCCCATGTTGAATGGCTTGCCTGACGCGCGGTGGCTGTCCACAACCGGGGCCAGGGCGCTGGCGCTGATCGGATGCTGGGGTCTGCCTTCTGCGTCGGTGGGGATGTTCGGTTTCATCGCCTCCCAGACCGCATTGGACACCGTGATGCCGTTGCCGTTCAGGTCCATCGAGAAGGGCGTAACGATATGCGCCGCCGTGCCATAGCCAATTGTCGCCGCAAGCGGCTGCCCCGCTAGCATATGCGCCCCGTCAAGCTGTCCGCCGATCACACCGTCCAGCAGGACCTTCCAGTTGGCCTGTGCTTCCAGCGTGACAAACAGACCCTCGTCCAGAAAGAAGCCTTGTTCATAGGCAACAGCGAGGGGGGCCATATCGGTCAGCTTGATAAAGCCAAGCGTCAGCTCATCTTTTTCCAGTTCCAGCATCTGCGCGGTGGCAGCACTGGTCAAAAGTGTCGTCATCAAAAGAGTGGCAGTAAAGCGTTTCATGTGGTTGTCCCTTTGGGTCCGGAACCAGTCCGGACAAACGAAAAATAGCCGCTGACCTCACTCGCGCTTTGGCACGAAAGGTCGAGCAGCTTTGCTCGGAAGACCCGGACTGTGGGAATGGGATCAGGCCGACGCCATTGTCGTCCTGTGATCAAGTAACGCGGCACCGGGCGCTGCCTGCAAGGCCAAAAACCGCGTTTTTGCGATGGACCCTGCATTTTTCTGCATTGCAGCATCGCAGTGCTGCATTTGTCAGCGTTCTGTCAAAGCCGCGCTGAAATCCTGACCGTCAAATGAACGGTCTGCTGTCGGGGGTGGCGGGGCATAGCCGGGAATTTCCTGCACCGCGCGGATATGCAGGTCGGTGCGATAGGTGGCGATGGCCGCCGCCCGCGCATGGGTCCGGTCCAGACCCATGCGGGCCGCAAGCCTGTCTGCAATCCACGCGGCATGGCCGGGCTGGGGGATCGTCTGCGCAAACCCAAGGAATGCGGGTTCAATGCGGCTGTCGCCCCGGGGCGATATGGTGAAATGACCGGACAAGGCCCGGTCGATGACCTCTGACGGGACATTCAGATAGGCACGGCCCGCCAGAAACTCGCAGGCCGTGGTGCGGCTTTTGGGATCGGACAGCCACTGTCCAGCGTGCCACAGGGCGCGAATCATCGCGCGCAGCTGTTCGGTATCGTTGTCAGCCAGATCCCGGCGCACACCCAGAACCTTTTCCGGCACGCCGGGCCAGATGGCGGTGCCGGGCAACAACAGGACACCCGCGCCTTGTTCGACGGCGATGGACCCCCAGGGTTCACCCACGCAACAGGCGTCGATCTCTCCCGCCGCAAGGGCCGCCGCCATCAGGGGAGGCGGCACGGTGCGGATATCCAGTCCGGACGGCGCAGGCAGGCCGGTGGCGGTCAGCCAATGATACAACAGTTCCGCATGCATCGAAAACGGGAACGGCACCGCGATGCGCAGCGGGTGGGTCGCCGCCGCGACGAGTGCTTTGCCAGCGGCATGGGCATCGTGAAAGTCAAAGCCATAGCCCGCCTGCAGCATCTGGTTACCCACAGCGGTGCTGACGCAGACGATCTCTCCGTTTGTGGACAGCACGGACACCGCAGCGAGCGAGGCGTCAGCGCCGCTCATGCCCAGTGCGGTGGCGACGGGCATCGGTGACAGCATCTGGGCGGCGGTCACCTGACCAAACGACACCATGTCACGCAAGGCGGACCACGAATTGGCGCGGCGCAGTTCCAGCGTCACGCCTTCGGCCTTGTCGAACCCCATTTCGACCGCGGCGATCAGGGGGGCAGCGTCGATCAGCGGGACGAAACCGACGGGTATGGCCGGGATCATGACAACAACCCTGCGGTCGTCACCAAGGCTTCTGCCACGTCAATGACCTTGCGGCCCTGATCCATCGCGGTGCGGCGCAGCAGGGCATAGGCCACATCCTCGTCGATGCCCTTGGCCTTCATCAGCAGGCCCTTGGCCCGGTCGATGACCTTGCGTTCTTCCAGCGCCCGTTTGGTCGCGGCCAGTTCGACCCGCATCTGCCGGAACATGTTGAACCGCGCCACGGCCGCGTCGATGATCGGTTTCAGGCGATCGGCGCGCAGCCCGTCCACCACATAGGCGGACACGCCCGCCTCGATCGCGATGCGGGTCAGGTTGGCGTCGCTTTTGTCGACAAACAGCGCCACAGGGCGGTCAAGCGGGGCCGTCGCCAGCGTCAGTGTTTCCAGCGAATCGCGCGACGGGTTGTCCAGATCAATCAGGACGATATCGGGATTGATGGATTTGATGGTGTCCGCCAGCCCCATCATCTCTGTCACGATGTTCAGGTCGTATTGTCCGACCCGCGTCAGGCTTTCATGGATCAAGGCGGCGCGCGCCGGATCGGTTTCGACAATGGTTATTTTTAACAGCCGCTGCATCGCCGGAGCGTGAGCAGACTGCCCCGGCCGAGGCAATGCCACGGCCGGGTGCAGGCCATGCGTTTCGCAAGAACGCCTAAAAAGTAGGCATTCGGGATGTGAATGCCCCAAAACCCATCACCGCAGACAAGCGCCTGCGGAGGGGCGGGGCAGGGTGCCCCTTGACCGGTCAGATCTGCACGGGCTGCCCGGTGGCAAGGGACAGGGCGGCCGCATCGGCGATACATTGCGCCCGCAACCCGTCGTGGATGCCGGGCGCAGGCGGGGTGCCCGCTGTCACGGCATCAATGAAATGCGCCATTTCAGCCAGATAGGCCCGTTCATAGCGTTCAAGGAAAAAGTTCAGCGTGGGTGCCCGCCGGAAACCGGCCTCCGTGGCCACTTCTACGTTGTTTTCAAGGATATTCTCTGCCCGCAGCATGCCTTTTGCGCCATGCACCTCTACCCGCTGATCATAGCCGTAACTGGCCCTGCGCGAATTCGATATCTGGCAAATCTTGCCGCTGGCGGTGGTCAGGGTCACGGCGGCGGTGTCCACGTCACCGGCGGCTGCAATGTCGGGATCGATCAGCGCGGATCCGACCGCGAACACCTGCACCGGGTCTTCGCCCAGCAAAAAGCGGGCCATGTCGAAATCATGGATCATCATGTCGCGGAAAATGCCGCCCGACGTCTTGATATAGCTGACCGGGGGTGGCGCGGGATCGCGCGACAGGATCGTGACAAGTTCGACATTGCCGATCTCGTCCGCTGCGATGCGGGACTGGATATCGGCAAAGTTCGGATCAAAACGGCGGTTGAAGGCCGTCATGAACGCGACGCCCTGCGCATCGACAATCCGGATGCAGTCGCGGATGCGGTCTGCGGACATATCGACGGGTTTTTCGCAAAAGATCGCCTTGCCAGCCTGTGCTGCCGCATGGATCAGGTCGTAATGCGTGTCGGTGGGGGTGCAGATGATGACCGCGTCGATATCGCTGCTGGTGATGATGTCGTCACTGGTCCGCACGGCCGCACCTGTGGTGGCCGCCAGCGCGGTCGCATTGTCGGCAAAGGCATCGGACACCGCGACAAGCTGCGCCAAAGGCAGACGCAAAAGCGACGCCGCATGGACCCGTCCGATCCGTCCGCAACCTAGAATTCCGATCCGTAGCATTATTTATTCTTTCCTGCTGGGGCAAACGCACGCAACACCTGACGGGTCGCGGCCACAAGGGGGTCATGGGTGTCTTTCAGGATGGCGATGCGGTCGAACCGGTCCGGGTCCGCGTTGACCGCGCGGCGCAGCGCGTCACCGAACGCCATGCGCAATTCGGTGCCGATATTGAATTTGCAGATGCGCGACCCTGTCGCAAGCGCGCGACGCTGTGCCAAGGGCACGCCGGACCCGCCATGGATCACCAGCGGCACGGTCGTCGCGGCCTCGATCAGGCGGATGCGGTCCAGATCAAGCCCGCCTTCCTTGTCCTGCTGCAAATGCACATTGCCGACCGAAATGGCCATGGCATCGACACCGGTTTCGCGGGCGAATGTTGCGGCCTCTGCTGGATCGGTGCCGGTGGACCCTTCGCCGGTTGCATAACCGACAAAGCCGATTTCGCCTTCGCAGGATATGCCCGCCGCATGGGCCATCTGCACCACAGCGGCGGTTTCCGCGATGTTCTGGGCCAGCGGTTTGCGGGACCCGTCGAACATCAAGGAGGTGAACCCCGCATCCAGTGCCGCGCGGCAGTCTTCCATCGTATAGCCGTGATCCAGATGGGCCACAACCGGCACGCTGGCCTGTTCCGCCAAGGTGCGGAACATCCGGCCCAGCACGGGCAGCGGCGTATGAGCACGACAGGACGGCCCCGCCTGCAGAATGACGGCACAGCCTTCGGCCTCTGCTGCGGCGACATAGGCCACCATGTCTTCCCAGCCGAGCGTCACCAGTCCGGCAACCGCATAGTGGCCTTTCAGCGCGGGTTGCAGGACATCTGCCAGTGTCGCAAGGGTCATTTGAACTTGGCTACCATGTCTTTGATTCCGGGAATCGTTTCGATCTGATAGGCGTGGGTCGGCTGGAAATACTGCACCAGACTGCGCTGGCTCAGTCCGCCAAGGATCGTGAAATAATACATCTCATAGCCGGGCATCACGGCACAGGGATGATAGCCCTTGTCGATCATGATCGTTGATCCGTCCATCAGCTGATAGGCGTCGCCGGGCTTGCCTTCTTCGCGTTGCATGATCTGCACGCCCGACCCGTGGTTGGGACGGAAACGGAAATTATAGGTTTCGTCGTGGCGGGTTTCGTGCGGCATGTTGTCGGTATCATGCTTGTGCGCAGGGAAACCCGACCAGCCGCCCTGACCCACGGTGAAAAGTTCGCTGACCAGCAGGCGGCCGACCTTGCCGTTCTGTTTCTGGCCCAGAATATGCTTGATCTTGCGGTGGGTTTTCGTGTCATCCGACCCGTATTGCACCTTGTCGATATCGGCTGCGTGCACGGCAAAGGGGTCCAGCACCTTGTCGTATTTCGCACCCGCGATAAAGGTTTCCGTATCGCGGGTGGCGACGATGGTGGCGGTGGCCCCGACCGGGACATAAACGCCCTCCGGCTCTCCGTCCCAGACATCAAGGGTGCGCTGACCAAGGGCGGTGAATGCGACGCCTTCCACGGTGACATCGACCGTGCCGGTGGCTGGCACGATGCAGGTTTCATAGCCCGGCACGCGGTATTCGAACGCCTCGCCGGCCTTGAGCTTGACGATATTGAAATAGTTCAGCGGCACGGTGGGATCATCCACATCGACGATCGGCACGTTCTTGTTGTCATGGGGGGCGATATGCATGGGTTTATCCTTTGGGCGGGGCAGAAGGGCCGGGGTGGTCGGCCAGAAATGAACAGAGTTTTTGCCGGTCAGGCATCGCCGGGGCGCAACCGGGCTGGCCGACGACGATGGCCGCACAGGCCGATCCGCGCAAAAGGGCTGTCGGCAGATCATGGTTGTCCGCGATGGCACACAGGAACCCCGCCATGAAACTGTCACCGGCCCCGGTGGGTTTCAGCGCGGTCACGGGATAAATGCCGGTGCGGTATTCCTGACCGCCCGCAAGTGTGATCGCGCCCCTCTCGCCCATCTTGTAGATGACGATGCTGGCCGTGGTGGCGGCCAGCGCGCGTGCCTTGGCCAGTCCCTTGTCCTTGCCGCCCGCCATGAAACCGAATTCGTCATCATTGCCCACAATCACATCGGACAGGCCTGCCGCACGCGACAGAACCTCTGCCGCGATGGCGGGCGATGGCCATGAATAGGGGCGGTAATCCACGTCAAAGATCACCGGCAACCCGGCAGCGCGGGCCAGATCAAAGGCATGAAAGGTCGCGCTGCGCGACGGGTCGGCGGCAAAAACCGTGCCTGCCGTGACCAGCGCACCAAAGCGGGCGTAATCGACGGCGGCCACATCGGTTGTGGTCATTTCAAAATCGGCGGCCCCGTTGCGATAGATGACCGACTGATGCCCCGCGACGCGGCTTTCATACAAGGCCAGCGAATTGCGCGCCTCTCCTCCGACCGGGCGGACGTGGGTTTGATCGATGCCGTAATGGGTCAGCCGGTTCCGACAAAAACGGCCGACCGCATCGTCGGACACCGTCGTGACCAATGCAGCCGCACCCCCGAGTTTGACGATGCCAGCGGCAATATTGGCCGATGATCCGCCCATATCGGCGGTGAATTGGTCTGCATCCTCGACCGCGCAACCGGGTGGCGGGAACAGGTCCATCCCGACGCGGCCGATGACGACGAAATTGTTCTGCCGGATGCCATCCAGAACCTGCATCAGATACCTGCCCGCTGGTTGACACGCGCTGCTTCGGTTTCCTTGTGCTTCTGGGTCACGGCGTCACTCTCGCTGACATGGGGGGTGCCGACTTCCCACCAGGCGTGGCCTTTGGTCGTCCATCCGTCATAGGCGTCGACCTGCATCACGATGACGCTGGTTTTGTCGGCAGCCTTGGCGCGTTTGAACGCGGCGGCAAATTCTGCCGGGTTGGCAGCGGTTTCCGCATGGGCCCCCATGGCGGCGGCATGGGCCGCAAAATCAATGGCAAAGGGGCGGGTGATGGTCGGACAATCGGCAATCAGGTTGTTGAAGCTGGTGTTGCCGGTGTTGTTCTGCAACTTGTTGATGACCGCAAAACCACCGTTGTCCAGCACGCAGACGATCAGCTTGCGATCCGTCAGGACCGACGAATAGATGTCAGAGTTCATCAGCAGATAGGACCCGTCACCGGTCAGCACGATGGTGTCGCGGTCCGGTTCGCGTTCATGCTGCGCAATCCGGGCACCCCAACCGCCTGCGATTTCATAACCCATGCAGGAAAATCCGAATTCGACATCGACTGTGCCAGTGTCCTTGGTCTGCCAATGGGCGGTCACTTCTGCAGGCAGACCGCCCGCTGCGGCCACAACGCGGTCGCGGGTGTCGCACAGATCGTTCACGACCCGGACCGCCTGCGCATAAGACGGGGGGCCGTTGCCGGGGGCGGTGATCTGGTCGGTATAGGCCACCCACGCGGCGCGGGCCGTTTGCGCATCCGCTGTCCAGTCATCCGGCGCACGGTAGTCGGCCAGCGCCTGCGCAAGCGCGTTCAGCCCCAGCTTTGCATCGCCCACGACCGGCAGCGACAGATGCTTTGCCGCATCATGCCGCCCGACGTTCAGCCCGATGATGCGGGCATCCATGGCAAAGGCGGTCCATGATCCGGTGGTAAAGTCCTGCAGTCGGGTGCCCACGGCCAGGATGACATCGGCCTGTGCGGCCACGGTATTGGCGCTGTCCGACCCGGTCACGCCGACGGGGCCGATGTTCAGCGGATGCGACTGAGTCAGGTTGGCCCGACCTGCGATGGTTTCGATGACGGGAATGTTGTGCCGGGTGGCAAAATCCGTCAGCGCAGCCACAGCACCTGCATATTGCACGCCGCCTCCCGCGATGATGACGGGACGCTTGGCCGTCAGCAGGGTCCGGGCCGCATCGGCCACCTCTGCCGCGTCGGGGGCTTGTTTGCGGATCCGGTGGATACGCTTTGCAAAAAAGCTGACCGGGTAATCATGGGTCCAGCCCTGCACATCCTGCGGCAGACCGAGAAAGGCGGGACCACAATCGGCAGGGTCCAGCAGGGTGGCAAAGGCCGCGGGCAGGGATTGCAGGATCTGGGCCGGATGGGTGATCCGGTCCCAGAACCGGGACACGGCCTTGAACGCATCGTTCACACCCAGCGTCGGGTTACCAAAGTGTTCAAGCTGTTGCAGAACCGGGTCCGGTAGGCGGGTCAGAAAGGTATCGCCGCACAGCATCAGCACCGGCAATCGGTTCGCATGGGCCAATGCGGCAGAGGTCAGCAGATTTGCGGTGCCGGGGCCTGCGCTGGCGGTGCAGAACATGAACCGCTGACGCAACCACTGCTTGGCGTAACCCGCCGCCGCGAACCCCATCCCCTGTTCATTCTGGCCGCGATACAGCGGCAGGGCATCGCGGTTGTCATACAAGGCTTCTCCCAGACAGGTGACGTTGCCATGGCCGAAAATCCCGAATCCGCCGCCGCAGACGCGCAGTTCCTGGCCGTCAACGACGATGTATTGGTTGGCGATGTAACGAATGATGGCCTGTGCTGTTGTCAGCTTTACCGTGTCGTTCATAATATGCCCGCTTTTCCGTCATCACTGGGTAAAGGCGATTGCTGCTTGCGCAATCCTGAATCCATGGATACTTCTTTTGCAACCGGTTGCAAACTTTAATTTGGGCGTGAGGGCAAGAGAATGACGCAAATCGGGATCGGCATCATCGGAGGCGGCTATATGGGCAAGGCGCATGCGGTGGCGATGTCGGCTGTGGGGGCCGTGTTTGATACGGCCTTGCGTCCCCGGCTGGAAATGGTCTGCGCCACGACAGCGCAATCTGCCGAACGCTACCGTGCTGCCTATGGCTTTGCCCGGGGGACCGACGACTGGCAGGTGCTGGTCAACGATCCACTGGTCGAGGCGATCATCATCGCATCCCCACAGGATACGCATCTGGAAATTGCCGCCGCGGCCTTTGCCCTGAACAAACCCGTCTTTTGCGAAAAACCGCTGGGTGCGTCGCTGGCCGACAGCCGAGCGATGGTGGCGGCCGGGAAGGGACAGGTCAGCATGACCGGTTTCAATTACATCCGCACCCCCGCCAGCCAGCTTGCACGCAAGCTGATTGCACGCGGCGTGATCGGCGACATCACATGGTTTCGCGGCGAACATACCGAAGATTTTCTGGCCGACCCTGCGCTGCCTGCCACATGGCGCACGACCGGGGCTGCCAATGGCACGATGGGCGATCTGGCACCGCATATGATCAACGGGGCATTGGCGCTGATCGGGCCGATCGTGTCTGTCAGCGCCGCGATCGAAACGGTGCATCCCCAGCGCCCCGGCGGCCGCGTCACCAATGACGACCACGGGCAGATGATGTGCAGGTTTGCCAATGGGGCGATGGGGCAGATGTATTTCAGCCGGATCAGCCATGGCCGCAAGATGGGCTATGCCTATGACATAACGGGCACCAAAGGCGCCTTGCGGTTCGATCAGGAAGATCAGAATGCCCTGTGGCTTTATACCGCTGACGGGCCAGAAGACACGCGCGGTTTCCGCAAGATCCTGACCGGCCCGGCGCACCCCGATTATGCCGCCTTTTGTCAGGGGCCGGGGCATGGCACCGGGTATCAGGACCAGATCATCATCGAAGCGCGCGATTTCCTGCGCGCCATCGAAACCCGTTCCCCCGTCTGGCCGACCTTTCAAGATGGTCTGGCCGTCAATCAGGTTGTCGCTGCGGCGATGGCGTCGTCCCGTGCGGGTGCATGGATCGACGTGGCTTCTGTCTAACGTGCGAAAGGCATCATCATGACCATCAAGATTGGCAATGCGCCCTGTTCCTGGGGAATCGAATTTGCCAGCGATCCGTCCTATCCGGCGTGGCAGTCCGTCTTGGACCAATGCGCGCAGGCGGGTTACAAGGGGATAGAGCTGGGCCCCATCGGCTATCTGCCGGAAGACCCCGCCGTGCTGGCCCCGGAATTATCCGCCCGCGGGCTGGAAATCATCGGCGGCGTGGTGTTCCGGGCATTTCACGACCCCGCGAAATGGGACGATGTGCTGGATGCCAGTCACCGCACCTGCAAGGCGCTGACAGCCCACGGGGCGCAGCATCTGGTGCTGATCGACAGCATCTCGCCGCGACGCGCCCCGACCGCCGGACGCGCCACAGAGGCAGAGCAGATGGACACCGCCGAATGGACCGCGTTTCGCAACCGGCTGGCCACCATCGCCCGGATCGGCACCGAAGAATACGGCCTGACCGTCGGTATCCACGCCCACGCCGCGGGATTCATCGACTTTGAACCGGAACTGGAACGGCTGCTGGACGAGGTGGACGCCAAGATCCTGAAGATCTGCTTTGACACCGGACATCATTCCTATGCGGGGTTCGATCCCATCGCCTTTATGGATCGTCACATGCACCGCATTTCCTATATGCATTTCAAGGACATTGACCCAGTGGTCAAGGCCCGCGTCGTGGCCGATCGCACGGATTTCTACCGGGCCTGCGGGCAGGGTATCTTTTGCAATCTGGGCAAAGGCGATGTGGATTTTCCGGCCGTCCGGCAGCGTCTGCTGGATGCGGGGTTTCAAGGCTGGTGCACGGTCGAACAGGACTGTGACCCGTCCCAGCCCGGCACCCCGCTGGAAGACGCGCGGGCCAATCGTG
Source organism: Rhodobacterales bacterium (assembly GCA_038225335.1). Taxonomy (GTDB): domain Bacteria; phylum Pseudomonadota; class Alphaproteobacteria; order Rhodobacterales; family Rhodobacteraceae; genus Loktanella. Next base: position 6,257 of record JBBREW010000003.1, on the reverse strand, counting down.
AATATCTGCAATCCATCGGATTTTAGGAACAGAGCATGGCAAAACTGAAATGGGGCATGATCGGCGGCGGCGAAGGTAGCCAGATCGGACCGGCCCACCGCCTTGGCGCGCAGGCGGATGGTCTGTTCGAATTTGCAGCGGGTGCGCTGGATCACCGGGCCGACGTGGGCCGGGCCTATGCACAGACACTGGGCATCGCCGCGGACCGGTCCTATGGCGACTGGAAAGAGATGCTGGCCGGTGAAAAGGATCGCCCCGACCGCGTTGATCTGGTGACCGTGGCAACCCCAAACGCCACCCATTATGAAATCACCAAGGCGTTTCTGGAATCCGGTTTCAACGTGCTGTGCGAAAAGCCGATGACGATGGATGTGGCCCAGGGCGAAGACATCGTGCGCACGGCCACGGCCAGCGGCAAGGTCTGCGCGGTCAACTATTGTTATTCCGCCTATCCGATGGTCCGGCAGGCCCGCGCCATGGTGCGGGCGGGTGAGTTGGGCAAAATCCGGCTGGTCGTCACGCATTTCAGTCATGGTCACCACGGCGACGCGACAGATGCCGATAATCCCCGCGTCCGCTGGCGGTATGATCCGGCGATGGCGGGGGTGTCCGGTCAATTCGCCGATTGCGGGATACATGCGCTGCACATGGCCAGCTTTATCTGTGACGATCAGGTTGAACGGCTGTCCGCCGATTTCGCATCGACCATTGCCAGCCGCGCGCTGGAAGACGACGCCATGGTCAATTTCCGCATGACGGGCGGCACAGTGGGGCGGTTGTGGACATCATCGGTTGCCATCGGGCGGCAACATGGATTCGAAATTCAGGTCTTTGGCGAAACCGGCGGGTTTCGCTGGGCGTCCGAACAACCGAACCAACTGATCTATACCCCGCTGGGCGGCCGCACGCAGATCATTGAAAAAGGCGAAGGCGGGCTGCATGCGGATGCGCAACGACTGTCGCGGGTTTCCATCGCGCATCCCGAAGGATTCCCCCTGGCCGTGGCGAATATCTATTGCGATCTGGCCGACGCGATCCGGGGCACCGCCCGCGACGGTCTGCCCACGGCAACCGACGGTCTGCGGTCGATGGCGGCGGTTCATGCGGCAGTCGCATCGGCCAAGGCCGACGGCGCATGGGTCGATGCAAGACCGCCGATGCTGCGCTAGGGCGTCGTGACGCGGGGCCGCAGGGTGCCGCGTTCCACGATGCGGCAGGGGAACAACCGCGCCTCGGGATAGCGGTTGGGCTGATCCAGCATGGCGACCATCAGCTCAACCGACGAATCGATGATTTCCTTGATCGGTTGCCGGATGGTCGTCAGGTTGATGTTCTGCCAGCCCGCCATTTCCATGTCGTTCAGACCGATGATGCCGATATCACCCGGCACGGACAGGCCATGATCCCTGATCGCGCTTAACGCGCCGATCGACAGGACGTCATCGCCGCAGAAATAGGCCTCTGCCGGTGGCGATTCCAGCAGGCGCAGCATTTCCGCGCGGCCTGCCTGAAATGAATAGGCGGCGGCAAATGAATGGGTGCCGGTCACCCCGGGGTGTTCGGCAATCGCTTGCAGAAATCCGCGCAGGCGGTCGGTGGTGGATGTGGCGTTTTCCGGCCCGCCCAGAAAACCGACACGGCGATAACCCCGGTCAAGCAAGGCCATCGCGGCGACGTGCCCTGCCTCGACGTTGTCGATGCCGACGATATGCACATCAGGGCTGCTGGCATAGCGGCCAAAGGTGTTGACCACCGGAATACCCTTGTCCCGAAACGCCTTGGGAAAGGCGGGCGGCAGAGTGGACGACGCGACAATCACCCCATCGACGGAATATTGTTGCAGCATCTGCACCGAATGTTCGGGATCGGTTTCATCGCTGAGGTTGACCAGCAGAGGCCGCAGACCGCGATCCTGCAAACCCCGTGTAAACAGGTCAAACACCTCCAGGAAAATGGGGTTATGAAAGTTGTTCGACACCAGGCCGACCAGCTTTGTCTGTCGGGTCGTCAGGCTGCGCGCCAGAAAGTTCGGACTATAGCCCAGCTCTGCTGCGACCTTTTCCACCTTGCGCCGCATCTTGGGTGACACGGATGCGCCGTCGGTGAATGTCCGCGACACCGCCGATGTCGATACGCCCGCACGCAGCGCCACGTCTTTCAGGGTTGCAGCCATGATGATCTATGATCCGTCCACACAGTCCAAGGCAGGGATTTATCCGATCAGCGCCGGTCCGACACCTGAAAAGTGACTAACCGCTTTTGCAACCGGTTGCAAACTTTGTCGATCCATGTTCTGTTAACCTCCAAGGACGGGAATCCCGGCCTTTGGACGGACAACTGGTATTTCTGGGAGGAAAAATCATGACATCTACATTCAAGACCCTGATGCTGACGACGGCTGTCATTGCGGCCCCGTTTGTGGCAACAGCCCAAGCGCAAGACGATGATCTGACCTATATTCTGGTCAGCCATGCGCCCGACAGCGACAGCTGGTGGAACACCGTCAAGAACGGCGTGGCGCTGGCCGCGGACCAGATGGGCGTGACGGTCGAATACCGCAATCCGCCGTCCGGCGATTTGGCGGACATGGCGCGGATCATCGAACAGGCAGCTGCATCCAGCCCGGATGGAATCATCACGACGCTGGCCGATTTCGACGTCCTGAGCGGTCCGATCCGCGCAGCGGTCGATCAGGGCATTGATGTGATCATCATGAATTCCGGCACCGCTGAACAGGCAGTCGACGTCGGCGCGCTGATGTATGTGGGTCAACCGGAATACGACGCCGGTTTCACCGCGGGCGAGCGTGCAAAGCGCGACGACGTGACCAGTTTCCTGTGCGTGAACCACTATATCAGCTCTCCTTCCTCGACAGAGCGGTGTCAGGGTTTTGCCGACGGTCTGGGGATCGATCTGGGCAATCAGATGATTGACGCAGGTCAGGACCCGGCAGAGATCAAGAACCGCGTGATGGCCTATCTGTCGGCCAACCCGGACACGGATGCGGTTCTGACGCTTGGGCCGACCTCTGCCGATCCGACGCTGCTGGCGCTGGACGAAAACGGCATGGCCGGAGAGATTTATTTCGGCACCTTCGATCTGGGCGATGATATCGTCGCAGGCCTGAATGCCGGAACGATCCAGTGGGCCATCGACCAGCAGCCGTTCCTGCAGGCCTATCTGCCGGTTGTCATTCTGGCGAACTACGATCGCTATGGCGTGCTGCCGGGCAACAACATCAACTCCGGTCCCGGTTTCATCACCAAGGACGGTCTGGCGAAGGTCGAAGAATTCGCAGGCGAATTCCGTTGATCTAAATGGCGGGCACCGCACGCCTGATCCGCGTCGCGGTGCCCGCTTTTCCCGAACTTTTCGCCGGAGTGTGCCGTATCATGACTGATGCATCGAATAGCGACGAGCGCGTCAAGGACATCTCTCCCCTGCGCCGTGCCCTCATTCGCCCGGAACTGGGGGGGATGGTCGGCTGTGTCGCCGTCTTTACGTTCTTTTTGCTGTTTGCCTTTGACAGCGGCATGTTCACCTCTGCGGGTGTCCTGAACTGGTCCATCGTCTCTGCGCAGTTCATGATCATTGCGGTCGGTGCCTGCATGCTGATGATTGCGGGTGAATTCGATCTGTCGGTCGGTTCCATGATCGGGTTTGCCGGCATGATGATTGCCATCTTCGGCGTCACGCTGGGTTGGCCGATGTGGATGGCGATCCTTGTCACCTTTGCGATCTGCATCGCACTGGGGGCGGTCAATGGATTTATCGTTGTGCGCACGGGATTGCCCAGTTTCATCGTGACCCTTGCCACGCTGTTCATTCTGCGGGGCTTCACGATCTTCATCCCGCAGACACTGGAACGCAAAACCATCATCGGCGGCATTACAGAAGCAGCCGAAGGCGATTGGCTTGCCGCGATTTTTGGCGGCAAGGTCCTGAAAGGCTTTTTTGCATGGCTGGGTGACGCGGGCCTGATTTCCGTGTTCGAAAGCGGCCGCAAGGCAGGACAGCCCGTCGTTGACGGTATCCCGATGATGATCGTCTGGGCCTTGGGTCTGGTGATTTTCGGCCATGTGGTCCTGACCCGCACCCGGTTTGGCAACTGGATCTTTGCTGCGGGCGGTGACGCGCAGGCCGCACGTTACGTCGGTGTGCCGGTGGAACGGGTCAAGATCCTGATGTTCATGTTCACCGCGTTCTGCGCCACGATCTTTGCCGTGTGTCAGGTCATGGAATTCGGGTCCGCCGGGGCCGACCGTGGATTGCTGAAGGAATTCGAGGCGATTATCGCCGTGGTCATCGGCGGCGCATTGCTGACCGGGGGTTATGGATCGGTCATCGGCGCGGCACTGGGGGCACTGATCTTTGGTGTGGTGCAACAGGGGTTGTTCTTTGCCGGGGTGGAATCGTCACTGTTCCGCGTATTTCTGGGCGTCATCCTGCTGCTGGCCGTCATTCTGAACACCTATATCCGCCGCCTGATCACAGGGGAACGCTGATGCAACCCATCATCCGCATGACGAATATCGAAAAACACTTCGGGTCGGTGATCGCGCTGAATGGCGTGACGGTCGATTTCTTTCCGGGTGAATGCCATTGCCTGCTGGGCGACAACGGTGCGGGCAAATCGACCTTTATCAAGACGATGTCGGGCGTCCACAAACCGACCCGTGGCGAAATCGTCTTTGAAGGGAAGCCGATGCATTTCGACGACCCGCGCGAGGCGATTGCCGCGGGGATCGCCACTGTCTATCAGGATCTGGCCATGATCCCCCTGATGTCGGTCAGCCGGAATTTCTTCATGGGAAACGAACCGATCAAGCGGCGCATGGGCATCCCCTTTTTTGACCATGACCGCGCAAATGCGGTCACGATGCAGGAAATGCGCGCCATGGGGATCAACCTGCGCGGCCCGGATCAGGCCGTCGGCACCCTGTCAGGCGGAGAGCGGCAGACCGTCGCCATCGCCCGCGCGGTTTATTTCGGAGCCAAGGTTCTGATCCTTGACGAACCGACCTCGGCCTTGGGGGTGCGGCAGACGGCGAATGTTCTGGCCACCGTGGACCGGGTGCGCAAACAGGGTATTTCCGTCGTTTTCATCACCCACAACGTGCGGCATGCGATGGCCGTCGGCGACCGTTTCACGGTCCTCAATCGCGGCAAGACCTTTGGCACTGCACAACGCGGCGAGGTGTCGCCCGAAGAGTTGCAGGACATGATGGCAGGCGGTCAGGAAATGGCGATTCTGGAAGGATCGCTGGGCGGCACGGTCTAAGGCGACCCCCCACCGGGGTCAGCGTGCGTCAAAGACATTCAAGGGCAACTTCAGATAGGATGTGCCGTTGTCTTCGGCGTCGGGCAGGCGTCCGCCGCGGATATTGACCTGCAACGCAGCCAGCATAAGTTTGGGCAAGGGCAACGTCGCATCGCGGTCGTCGCGGATCTTGCAGAACGCGGCCTTGTCGGGATCATCCCTGAAATGGATGTTCGACGCCTTGTGGTCGGCCACGCTCGCCTCGCAGGCGGCGTCGCGCCCGTCGGGGGCATAATCGTGGCCGACAAAAACGCGGGTCTTGTCAGGCAAGTCAAGGATCGCCTGAATGCTGTCGAACAGTTCGGCCGCGCTGCCGCCCGGAAAATCGGCCCGCGACGATCCGGAATCCGGCATCATCAGCGTATCGTGGACAAAAGCCGCATTGCCCGCGACATAGGTGATGGACGCCATGGTATGCCCCGGCGAAAACATGATCCGCACCGGCACCTTTCCCACGAAAAACGTCTCGTCTTCGGCAAAAAGGCGGTCCCATTGGCTGCCATCGGTTGCAAGGTCGGGCAGGTTATAGATGCCCTGCCACAGCTTTTGCACGCCGGTGACCTTCTCGCCGATGGCGGTGGGAGCGCCGGTCTGTGCCTTTAACCATGGGGCGGCGGAAAAATGGTCCGCATGAGGATGAGTATCAAGAATCCAGACAAGGTTGATGCCCTGATCCGTGATGTAGTCCAGCAGGCCCTGCGCGTTGCGGGTGGCTGTTGCCCCTGATTTCGGGTCGTAATCAAGGACCGGATCGACAATGGCACCGTCCATCGTGACCGGGTCGTGAAAGACATACTGCCAACTGCCGGTAGGTTCGTCCCAAAAGGATTTGACGATCGGATGGGTCATGGCGTGTTCCTTGTCAGCGTCGGGATGGTCAGGGCAGGGGGCACCGACCTTTGGTCATGTCACAGACACATATTGTGAAACTTGCATA
>JBBREW010000002.1:0-28763 GCA_038225335.1 Rhodobacterales bacterium | reverse complement strand
GACGCCCAATCGGCACCTTTCTGGTAGTCGCCGCCGTGGTCTTTCAGCATGTCTTCGACAAGGAAGGGCACCACGTCGGTCAGGCCGACGCCTTCTTCTTCGGTATTGGTGAACCCGGTCACGGTGCGACCCTTGACCAAGGGGCTGCCATCGCTGGCCTTGGTGTTCTTGAAGATGGCCGGCGCGTGGCAGATGGCGGCCAGCGGGCGGCTCTCGTTCACGAAAGCCTCGATCAGGGCGATGCTGTCGGTGTCATGTGCCAGATCCCACAGCGGGCCGTGGCCGCCGGGATAGAACACGGCGTCATACTCTGCACCCTTCACGTCTGCCAATCGCGACGTGTTGGCCAGCAGGGTCTGCGCGTGGTTGTCGGTCTTGAACCGGTCGGTGGCGGGGGTCTGCGCGTCTTCGGTGTCGGACGCGGGGTCCAGCGGGGGCTGACCACCCTGGGGAGAGGCGAGCGTGATGTCAGCGCCTGCGTCCTTGAAGACGTAATAGGGGGCCGCGAATTCTTCCAGCCAGAAACCGGTTTTCTTGCCGGTGTCGCCCAGCGTGTCGTGGGATGTCAGAACCATCAGAATTTTCATGGTATGTCCTTTTCCAAAAGCACAGCCCCGCGACGGTTGCGGCGCGGGGCGTTGTGGATGGACAATGCCTGACCTGCGGTGCGGGTTCCCGCGGGCAGGATGCGGCGTGGCGTCACCCTGTGACGTCAGCCCGCATCACGGTCGGTCAGCCTGCGTTTTCGCGTTCGATATAGGTGCGGTATTCCTCTGCCTCGCGGCGGGCGTCCCGCAGGCCATCCATCGCGGCGCGCAGTTCCGCCTCTGTCTGGGACAGCTGGTTGGTGATCTCTGCCTCGCGCTGTTGCAGATAGGTGATCGCCTGATCGCGGGTTTCCTCTGCCTCGTGGAGGGCCTGCGCCATGCGGTCAAGTTCGCCGATTTCCGCCTTGGTCACGCGGGTCGCCCGGTTTACCACCCAGCTTGCAAACCACCCCATGACAAAGGCCATGAACAGGATGATCGCCGTGGCGACGATAAATTCGGTGCGGTTCAACGGTTTGTCCTGCCTGTCATTCGGTCGTGTCGGTGTCGGAGTCGCTTTCTGGCTCTGGCGTGACCGTAGTGTCTTCGTCTTCGGACGTCACCAGCGAAAACGCGATCCGGCGGTTTGCTTCGCGGCCCTCGGCGGTGCCGTTGTCGGCAATCGGGTCCGCTTCGCCAAATCCGATGGAATTGTAGTTGGCGATCGGGATGCGGCGCCCGCGCAGGGCGTCCAGCACGGCGTCTGCCCGCGTCTGCGACAAGGCAAGGTTCATGTCGTCGCCGCCCTGACTGTCGGTATAGCCGGAAATCTGTATCCGGGTGTCGGGGCAGCGGCGCAGTATTTCGGCGATGTCGTCCAGAATCGTCTGGGAGGCAGAGGCCAGCGTGGCGGACCCCGGATCAAAGGTGATCTTGCGGTCGGTGGTGACGTTTTCGATCAAGGCCAGACATTCCTGCGGGGTGGGCTGGCCCGTGGTCGGGTCCAGATCGGCGTTATAGGTCACGTTGATGTCGGTCACCGTTGTCTGACCCAGCTTGTCGATCAGCAGGGTCGTCATCAGGGTGGACGCGTTGGCGTTGCCTGTGGTGCCGGTCACCGCGATCTGTTCGGGGGTGATGACGACGACGCCGTCTGTCAGCAGGCCCAGCACCTCTAGCCCCGCCAGCACGCGCACGGACCAGTCCTGCGGCAGATCGGGTGCGACGCGGGTCGCCATCGTGACATTGGCCGCGCCGAATTTGGCCCCGGCGAAATTTTCCGCCGTTGTGTTGGACAGATCGTCGGCGACGCTGCCGCGCAGGCGCACGGACCCTTCGGGGTTTCGGATCGCGCTGAAGGTGGGGGGGCCTGTGTCGTCCGCCTCTGCCGGGCGGGGCAGTTCGACGGCCAGCGCAAAGACATCGGGCAGGGCGTTGGTCAGTTCCCCCACAACCCGGTCAAAGGTCGCCTGATCGGTGGTTTCCAGACCGACAAGGGTCACATCCGTATCCGACAGCGTGACGGTGCCGCCGCCGATATCGGCCACGGCGGCGATGGCAAGGGCGGTGGCGTCGGGCCATGTCCGCGACGGCACGCCCAGCGCCTGCACGCAGGGCGACGGCCCGTCGAACCCGGCGGCGGTGGCGGCGGCGATGATCTGCACCTCGGCTTCTGGCGTATCGGCGGCGCAGGCGTCGAACCGCGCCCCCGCATCATCCACTGAAAACCGCACGGTGAAGGGAGAGATGACAGGCCGCGGGGCGGTGATCGTCACAACCCGCTCGACCCCCGCCGGGGGATTGCGGGCCAAGGCGGCCTCCAGCCTTTTTTTTTCGGTGACGCTGTCGGCGATGGCGCTGATCTCGACCCGCGTGGCGGTCACGGAAATCTTGGACCGGGGCAGCAGGTCAAGGGCGCGCATGGCGTAGTTGACGGCATTGCGCCAGTTGTCAGGGATCGGATGATCCGCCGTTTCCAGCAGATCGGTCACCGGGGCACCATCCGCAATCCGGGCCACCTGCGCGTCCAGAGCGTCCCGGTCGCTGTCGGTCGGGATCAGCCCGATGATCGACACGCCGGTATCGCCCCGCAGGATTTCGATGGCAAATTCGGGCGGCGCGATGCCCGCCGAATCGGTCACCGACATGTTGTCGATGACCCGGCTTGCGTCCACCACCGCCCCTGCGGTGGACATGGCGCGGAAACGCGCGGCCTCTGTCGGGGCCTGACCTTCGATGATGACCTGCAGGCCATCCCCCAGCACCGACGCCCAGGGCATGTCGTTATCGACCAGATCTTCCTGCACGGACATGACAGAGACATTCTCGACCACGCGGACGGTCGCGCGGGCGGCAAGGGTGCAGGCCACGGCAGCAACGGCAAAGGCGCCGCCGCGCAAGAAAAGATGAGACAGTCGCATCAGGCAAGAATCCTTGATCGCTTGGGTGCGGCAGGTCTAAGCGTCGCGGACCCCGTGTGCAATCACAGCAGCCCGGCGCAGGCGAAAAACGGCAAGGGCAGCAGGCCCGCATTGCGGTTCGACCGGAACAGATACAGCAGGACAGGACCGTCATCGGGGGTAAAGCGCGTCAACTGCCACGTCAGGTGCCACGCCAGCGCCCAAGGCCCCAGCAGCGCCACCAGCAGCGACAGGACGGATCGGTCCAGCGTCGCCCCGATGACCGCCAACCCCAGCAACAGCAGAGTGCCGACAAGGAACCCGCGCAACCACGCGGCGCTGTGGGTGCCGAACAGGCGCGCGGTGGATTTGACGCCGATCAGAGCGTCGTCTTCGGTGTCCTGATGGGCATAGATGGTATCATAGAACAGGGTCCAGCTGATGCCCGCCACATACAGGGTGACCGCAGGCCAGCCCAGTGACCCGGTATGCGCCGTCCACAGCAAAAGCGCACCCCAGTTGAACGCAAGACCCAGAAACACCTGCGGCCACCATGTGAACCGCTTGGCAAAAGGATAGATCGCCACGGGGATCAGCGCCGCGATGCCCAGTGCGATGGCCGCCGGCGGAAAGGTCAGCAGGATGCCGAAGGCCACCGCGCATTGCGCAATCATCCAGATCAGCGCCTGCCGCACGCTGACCTGACCGCTGGGGATCGGCCGCGACCGCGTCCGGGCCACGGACCCGTCGATGTGGCGGTCGGTGATGTCGTTCCAAGTGCAGCCCGCACCCCGCATCAAGGCGGCCCCGACGGCACTGGCCACGATCAGCCACAGATCGAACCGGGTAAAGCTGTCGGTCGCCAGACCCGCCAGCGCAATCGCCCACCAGCAGGGCAGCAGCAGCAACCAAGTGCCGATGGGCCTGTCCAGCCGCGACAGGCGCAGATAGGGCCGCATCGCCTGCGGCGCACGGGTATCGACCCAGTTTCCAGCCGAATCAGCGACGCGGTCCGCGATATCCGCATCGGCGGCGGTCTGTGGTGTGGCGGCCTCTGGCATCCCGGCGTTGGGGGTCATATGTCTGGTCCATGGCAGCGAAGGTTCGTCTTTTTGTAGATCACCCCTTGGGGGAAGGGCAAACGGTTCCGCTGGACCGTGACCGCGCGCTGTATCTTTTTGCCGTGATGCGGCTGGCTGTCGGCGATCATCTGACCTTGATCAACGGGCGCGACGGCGCATGGGACGCGGTGGTGGCCGAAGGGTCAAAGCGCGGCGGGCTGTTGCGGGTTGCGACCCGGACCGCACCGCAGATCACGCCTCCCGATGTCTGGCTGATGTTCGCACCGATCAAGAAGGTGCGGACGGACTTCATCGTGGAAAAGGCGGTTGAACTGGGCGTCGCGCGCATTCTGCCGGTGGTGACGGATTTCACCAACGAAAAGGCCCGCAGCGACAAATTGCAGGCCCATGCGGTCGAGGCGGCGGAACAATGCGGCGGCACATTCGTGCCCCCGGTGGCCGAGGTGGCGCGCCTGTCCGCCGTGCTGGACCACTGGGACGACCGCCGCATCCTGTTCTGCGACGAAAAGATGGCGGGCGGTGCCGCCAGCCTCGCGGCGCTGCCCCCCGGCCCGTGGGCGATCCTGATCGGTCCCGAAGGCGGCTTTTCCAGTGCCGAACGCGACCGGCTGCACGCCATGCCGCAGGGCATGGCCGTCGCATTGGGCCCGCGCATCCTGCGCGCCGACACGGCGGCGGTGGCCGCGCTGACCCTGTGGCAGACAGCCTTGGGGGATTGGCGATGACGCGCGGGCGCGGGGGTGTTCATAGTTCACAAAGGCAGGTGCCGCATGGCTGATTCCCCGACCGGTTTTCTGCGGCCCGCGGCCCGTGCCGCCCTGTGGCGCTGGCGCGAGGTGCTGTTCGCCGCAGGGCTGGCCGCCTTGGGCGCGTGGTGGGCCTTGGGCAGTTTCGGCGTGGTGCGCTGGATCGGCGTCACGCTGGTCGTGCTGGCCGTGGCCATCGCCGCCGCCGGGGTGCAGCGGGCGCGGTTCCGGCAGGACGGGCGCGGACCCGGTGTTGTGGTGCTCGACGAACGGCGTCTGGTCTATATGGGACCCCTGACCGGCGGGGCGATGGACGTGGCCGACCTGACCCGGCTGGAACTGGAACCAGAGGCGCGGCCCAGCCCGCACTGGATCCTGACAGGCATCGGTGGGCAGGGGCTTGCGATCCCGGTCAATGCCGAAGGGGCAGAGGCGCTGTTCGATGTGTTCGCCGCACTCCCCGGGATCCGCAGCCAAGCGGTGCTGGATGTGCTTGAACGCACACCGGGTGCGCGCGTGACAGTCTGGGAAAAGGTGCGGACCGTCCTGCATTGACGACGGGCTTGCATTGACGACGGGTGTCGGTCACGCCAGATACACCGCAACACAGATGCAGAAAAAGGCGCCCCCATGTCCATTCCCCAAACCGGTGGCGGCCCCATCGAAAGCCACGACCAACTGGCGCAGATGCTGGCCAAAGGCTGCAAGCCCAAGGACCAGTGGCGGATCGGCACGGAACACGAAAAGTTCGGCTTCGACAAGGCGACCCATTTGCCGCTGCCCTATGACGGTCCGGTCGGCATCAAGGCGATGCTGGACGGACTTGCGGGCCGGTTCGATTGGGACCGGGTCGAGGAAGGCGGCAAGATCATCGGTCTGGTCAAGGACGGGGCCAACATCAGTCTGGAACCCGGCGGGCAGTTGGAACTGTCGGGCGCGCCGTTGGAAACCATCCACCAGACCTGCGACGAGGTGAACCTGCATCTGGCGCAGGTCAAGGAAATCGCGGACGAGATCGGCGCGGGGTTCATCGGCCTTGGGGCCGCACCCGAATGGACCCACGACCAGATGCCCCTGATGCCCAAGGGCCGTTACAAGCTGATGGACGCCTATATGGGCAAGGTCGGCACCCACGGCACCCAGATGATGCGCCGCACCTGCACGGTGCAGGTCAACCTTGATTTCGGGTCAGAGGCGGACATGGTGCAGAAACTGCGCGTGTCGCTGGCCTTGCAGCCTGTCGCGACCGCACTCTTTGCCAACTCTCCGTTCTTTGAAGGCAAGCCGAACGGGCACAAATCATGGCGGAGCCGCGTCTGGCGGGGCCTTGACGACAGCCGGACGGGCATGCTGCCCTGGGTGTTCGAAGACGGCATGGGGTTTGAACGCTGGGTGGACTGGGTGCTGGATGTGCCGATGTATTTTGTCTATCGCGACGGCAAATACATCGACGCGCTGGGCCAGTCGTTCCGCGATTTCCTGAAAGGCGAACTGCCGGCCCTGCCGGGGGAAAAGCCGCTGATGTCCGACTGGGCCGACCATCTGACCACGGTATTCCCCGAAGCGCGGATCAAGCAATACATCGAAATGCGCGGGGCCGACGGTGGCCCGTGGCGCCGGTTGTGCGCCTTGCCTGCGTTCTGGGTCGGGTTGATGTATGATCAGGGTGCGCTGGATGCGGCATGGGACCTGTGCAAGGACTGGACCGCCGACCAACGCGAGGCGCTGCGCGTGGCCGCCAGTGTCGATGGCCTTCAGGCCCGGGTGGACGGGATCAACATGCACGATCTGGCACGGGCCTGCGTCGACATCGCCGAGGCAGGGCTGAAGGCGCGGGCCATGCCCGGTGCGGGTGGTCTGGTTGCGGACGAGACGCATTTCCTGAACGCGGTGCAGGAAACCATCGCGACGGGCATGACCCCTGCGGATGAACTGCTGGCGCGGTATCATGGCGACTGGCAGGGCGATCTGTCGCGGATCTACATGGATTACGCCTATTGATGCAGGCGGCGGGCACGCGGCGGGCTTGCGCCGTGCCCGGATGCCGGGCTAATCCCCTGCCGACTGGACAGGGATTGATGCCGTGCCGATGACTGCCCGCCCCGGCGATGCACCACCGCTGATCGCGGTGACGGATGCCTGCCTTGACCGGGGCGGGCGGCGGCTGTTGTCGGGGGTGACGCTGCATCTGGACGATGCCCGGATCGGGATCGTCGGGCGCAACGGGTCCGGCAAGACGACGCTGGCGCGGGTGCTGTGCGGGTTGGTTCCGGTGGACAGCGGGCAGGTCCGGATCGCCGGTGTCGATGTCGTGGCCGACCGCCGGGCCGCCGTCGCGACCGTCGGCATCCTGTTCCAGAACCCCGACCATCAGATCATCTTTCCCACCGTGGCCGAAGAATTGTCCTTTGGCCTGCGCCAGATCGGCCAGACGGCGGCGCAGGCGGCGGCAGGGGTGGATGCGATCCTTGGCACCTTTGACAAGGCGCATTGGCGCGACGCCGCCACCCATCATCTGAGTCAGGGTCAGAAACAGCTGGTCTGCCTGATGGCCGTCATGGCGATGAAACCCCGGCTGATCGTGCTGGACGAGCCGTTTTCCGGGCTGGATATCCCGACCCGCATGCAGTTGCAGCGCGTGCTGGACCGGATCGACGCGGCGGTGGTCCACATTTCCCACGATCCAGAGGTGTTGCGCGGCTATGACCGGGTCATCTGGATCGACGATGGCTGCGTGCGGCAGGCGGGGGCAGCGGGGCCGGTGCTGGACGCCTATGGGGCGGCCATGGTGCAACGGGGGGGCGGCGATGATCTCACTCACCTCTGAGGTGCGGACATGGGCGCATCGCTGGCCTGCGGGGCTGAAGCTGGGCCTGCTGTGCGCGGCGACGGTTGTCCTGCTGGCGCGGCACGATCCGGCGTTTCATCTGGCGGCGCTGGCGGGCGTGCTGGGCCTGTATCTGATGGGCGGCTGGCGGTTCCTGCGGGCCGGGCTGCGGGCGGTCTGGGTGCTGTGGCCCTTTGTCGTGCTGGTCGGGGCGTGGCACCTGCTGACGGGGGCGGCAGGGCCGGGGCTGGTCATTGTGCTGCGCCTGCTGACGGCGGTGGCGCTGGCGAACCTTGTCACCATGACAACCCGGCTGGATCAGATGATTGCCGTGGTCCGCGGGCTGACCGCGCCCTTGCGCCGGATTGGTGTGAATACCCGCGCAATCGAGCTTGGCATTGCCCTTGTGGTGCGCTTTACCCCTGCCTTGACGGACAAGGGGCGGCTGCTGCGTCAATCCTGGTCCGCGCGGTCGGCAAAGGCGGCGAACTGGCGCATCGTGATGCCGTTCACCGTGCTGGCGATCGACGATGCCGAACAGGTCGCCATGGCCCTGCGTGCCCGTGGCGGGCTGAACCCCTGACCCAAGACACTCAAACCCCTGCAAGAAAGACCCCCGATGGAACGCAACCTGACCTTGATCGCCTTGTTTGCCGCGTTGATTGCGGCCCTTGGCGTCGTGCCGGCCTTTACCCTGCCGTTCGGTGTGCCGATCACGGCGCAAAGCCTTGGCGTGATGTTGTGCGGCTGCGTGCTGGGCGCGCGGCGCGGGGCGCTGGCGGTCCTGCTGTTCGTGGCGCTGGTGGCGATGGGCCTGCCCTTGCTGGCAGGCGGGCGTGGCGGTCTTGGCGTCTTTGCATCGCCCACGGCGGGCTTTGTCATCGGGTTCCCCTTTGCGGCCTTTGTCACCGGGCTGATCGTCGGCTACTGGCGCGATGGTCCGCTGGTGCTGGTGGCGGGGGTCGCATCGGTGATTGGTGGCATTTTGGTGCTTTATGTCTTTGGCGTCGGCGGGCTGGCCTTGCGGCTGGGCCTGCCGGTGTCCGAGGCGGCCTTGCTGGTCACGGCGTTCCTGCCCGGTGATCTGGTCAAGGCGGTTCTGGCCGGGATCATCACGGCGGCACTGGCCCGTGCGCGCCCGGACGCGGTGCTGTCGCGGGCATGACCGACCCCGATGCGGCACTGGCGGGGCGGCGGTCCATCCGGGCCTATCGGCCGGACCCGGTGCCGCAGGCGGTCGTGGCCGATATCCTGACGGCCGCGCGGCTGGCCCCCAGCGGGGCCAACCTGCAACCCGGGCATTTCATCGCACTGGCGGGTGCGCCGCTGGCGGGGCTGACAGCTGCCTTGGCCGCAGGGATTGCGGCGGGTCGCCCAGAGGTTGCGGAATACAGCTATTTCCCCGATCCCATGCCGCCCGCGCTGAAGGCGCGGCAGCGGGCTGCGGGCCATGCGCTTTATGCGGCCCTGGGGGTGGACCGGCGTGACATCGCGGGGCGGCGGGCGCAGTTCGCGCGCAACTATGCGTTCTTTGACGCGCCTGTGGGCATCGTCGTGACGCTGGACCGGGACATGGGCAAGGGCTGCTTCATGGATCTGGGGATGGCGCTGATGGCGCTGTTTCTGGCCGCACAGGCGCGGGGTCTGGCCACCACCGGTATCGGTGCATTGGCCCGCTACGGCGATCTGGTGCAGGCGCAACTGGCGGTGCCTGCCGATCAGTTGGTGGTCTGCGGCATCGCCCTGGGTTACGCGGACGACGCGGCGGCGGTGAACCGGGTGCGCACGGACCGCGCACCGCTGGCGGATTATGCCCGCTTCGACGGGTTCCCCACCTGAGCCTGCAACAGCAAGGCCGTGCCGATGCCACCGGCCGCAGCGATGGCGGCAAGCCCGCTCCCGCCGGTGTGGTGCAGCCGGTGCCACAGGCGCACCGCATTCACCGCGCCCGACGCGCCGATCGGGTGCCCCCGCGCCAGTGCGCCGCCGCCCGCGTTCACGATGGCGGAGTCCAGACCCGCACCACGGACGCAGGAGATGGCCTGCATGGCGTAAGCCTCCATCACCTCTGCGGCGGACAGGGCGGTGGCGGACAGACCGGCGCGGGCCAGTGTCGTGCGGATCGCGGCAATCGGTGCCGTGCCGGGCCGGAGGGGGTCCGCACCCAGCGTGCAGCCGCCAAGGATGCGCGCGCGCGGCCCGGTCAGTGTCGCGGCCAGCCGGTCCGACACCACAAGCACGAACGCGGCACCGTCCGCCGCTACGGCGGTATTCGCGGCCGTGATGGTTCCCGACAGCACCTTTGCCCGGTCGCAGGTGCGCTGCGTCAGCGCCCGCGCAAAGGGATCGCGGGCGACCCCCAGCAGCGGCACGATGTCAGGCGCAGGGCCAGCGTGACCGGCCAAAGCGGCGGCATGGCTGGCCTTGGCCCACTGATCCTGCGCCGCGCGGTCGATATCCAGATCGCGGGCCAGCGCGTCAGCGGCATCCGCCATGCCGGGGTCCCGGTCTGCCCAGGGCGTGAACGCCGCCTGATCAAAGGGTTCCGGCGGGCGGCCGTCGGCAAAGGTCTGCGCCCGCAGCGGACGGCGCGAGGTGCTTTCACTGCCGCCGGCCAGCACCGCGTCGGCCTGTCCCGCGCGGATCATCGCATCGGCCAGCAGGATCGCGTCCAGCCCGCTGGCGCATTGCCGGTCGATGGTCAGCCCGGCGACCCGGTCCGGCAATCCTGCCGCCAGCGCGCACAGCCGGGCGGGGTTGCCGCCCGCGCCAAGCGCGTTGCCGACGATGACCTCTGACACCTGACCGGGGTCTAGGCCCGCGTCGGACAGGCAGGCCCGCAATACGGGTGCGGCCAGCGCGTGAAACGACAGGGCGGCAAAGGCGCCGCCGGCGGGCACGACGGCGGTGCGGCGGGCGGCTGCGATGACGGTCATGCGCCCGCCGCCACAAGGTCGGCAATCGCCCGCAGATCGGGCTTGCCCGCGGGCAAAAGCGGCAAGGCAGCGATGCGCCGGGCGCGGTGGGGGCTGGCCAGCGGTCCGTGCCGTTGGCGGCATGCGCGCAAGGCTGTGGCGATGGCGTCATCCTCTGCGGGGCCTGCGATCACCGCGACCAGCCGCTGTCCCCGGCGCGGATCGGGGCAGGGCACGACCACGACCATGGCGCCGGGCAAGGCTGCGGCCAGAAACGCCTCTGCCGGTTCCGGCGACACGGTCTGATCGGCGATGGTGACCCTGCGGCTGCGGCGGCCATGGATGAACAGATGACCTGCGGGGTCGATGTGGCCGACCTCCTCCAGCGTCATGAAACCGTCGGGATCGCTGTGGGTCAGGGCGGTTTCCGGGTCCAGATAGCCGTCCGACAGATAGGGGCTGCGCGCCCAGATCACACCGCCCGCGTCCAGTCGCAGATCGACACCGGGATAGGCGCGGCCCACGGACCCTGCGGGGGTGTCCGCATCGGTCCATGTGATAAAACTGGTTTCTGCCGCACCGTAGAACTGTGTCAGCCGCGCCCGTGGGCAGCAGGCGGCGGCGGCCTGTGCCGTTGCCTCTGACAAGGGCCCGCCGCCCACAAGGATATGCCGCACGTCCGTCAGCGGGGCGGTGCCCGCCGCGCACAGCAGGCCCAGTTGCGTGGGTGTCAGATACAGGATGGCGGTTTTGTGCAGCGCCAGTGCGGCGCGTTGCCGATCGGGGCGCTGATTGTGCAGGGACAGCACGGCGGCGCCGTGATGCGCCCCTTCCAGAATGCCGTAAAGTGCCAGCGACTGTGACAGCGCGCCGAAGACCGCAACACCGACACCGGGACCCAGCGCAAAGGCCGCGCTGTTCACGGCAAAGCTGGCCTGCCATGACGCAGGTGTGCGGGTGATGACCTTGGGCGGGCCAGCCGTACCCGATGTGGCGATACTCAGCCGCTGGGGCCCCTTCGTCGTGCCGTGCAGCCCGGCCGCGTCCGCATGCAGGCCACGACCCGCCCGGACATGGTCGCGCAGATGGTGCAAGGCTGCATCCGGTGCAGGCAGGGTCGTGGCCGGATGCCAGACAAACGTCGATGTCATGCGGCCCCCCGTTTGTGTGCTCCGCGCCTGCCATCCACAGACCGCATTTCGGCGCGACCCGCAATCGTGGCTGTCACATCTTTACGGCGGTCCAGCCGTCTGCGCTGCGCAGATAGCGGCTGCGTTTGTCGGGCTGGAATGTGACGGGAACGCTGGACTCCGGGTCGCCATGGGCCACCATGCGGCAGGCGGTAAAGGTGTCGCCCGCCAGATCAAGGATCGCGTATTCGTTCGGATCGCCGCGCAGGCGGGTGGACAATCCGGTGCCGCAATGCACCTGCAGCGTCATGGACTTGTTCTTTTCGGCCAGAAAGGGTTCGACCGCCCAGGTATGCAGATGGCCCGACAAAATGACATGCGGGCCGCAGTCGGCCCAGACCGCCAAGGCGCGGGCGGCGTTCTTCATCACCTTTTTTTCCACCTCTGGCGCGTGGTGAAATGGATGGTGGACCATGATGACGATCTGGCGGTCCTGCCCGTGGGCGCGGATCGCCTGCGCGACCTGCGCGATCTGCGCATCGCGGATCAGGCCGCGCTGGTGGCTGAACCGGTGCGTGGTGTCCAGACCGATGATCATCGCCTGCGGGGTGGTAACCGTGGGGGCCGTGTCGCGGGCGATCCAGCGGCGATAGGCGGCGCGCGGCCAGAACAGGCGCGCGGGCAGGTTATACAGCGGAATGTCGTGGTTGCCGGGCACGGCCATCCAGTCGCAGGCAAGCCGGTCCACAAAGGCGCGGGCGGCACTGAACTGATCCGCCCGGGCGCGTTGCACGAAATCGCCCGCGATCACGACCAGATCGGGGTCCGCCTGTGCGACGCTGTCCAGCAGCGGCTGTTGCAGGTCGGGGCGGTCGCGGCCAAAATGCAGGTCAGTCAGCAGGACAAGGCGCATCAGGCATCTTCCTCTGGGGTATCCTTTGGCACCTTGACCGACACCGCATCCTGCCGGAGGCTGAAATCATAGGGCCCTTTCATGCGGGCGTTTTCACCGTCGCGGGCCACCAGCCGCGATCCGCGCCGGGTGGCGATGCTGATGTCCTTGCCGATCAGAAGCTGGTAATCCGTGCCGCGCCGGATGCCGCCGAACAGGATCTTGACCGCGCGCCACAACAGGCGGACGCGGTTGGTATCGGGGGCAAGGATCAGGGCAAGCTTGCCCGCGCGCACATCGTCCGCACCGTCAAAATTGTACTGGTCCAGTTGATAGGCGCTGCTGGCCACGAACGCCATGGGAGAGCGCAGATGGCGCGTCTGCCCGTCCACCGTCACCGTCATGTGCAGGGGGCGATACAAGGTCAGCATCGCCACGATGACAGACCAATAGGCCGCGAGTCTGCTGCGGCCCCAGCGGCGATAGACGCCTTCGCGTACGTCCAGCACGGCGGCATAGGCACCAAGGCTTGCGTTGTTCAGAAAGATGCGGCCATTCACCTGACCGACGGGTAGCGGGGCGGTGTCGCCGCGCAGGACAACCTCCAGCGCCTCTGCGGGGTCTTCGGGGATGCCAAGGCCGCGGGCCACGAAATTGAAGGTGCCAAGCGGCACGACGCCCAAGGTGACGCCGGTATCCATCAACCCCGCCGTCACCCCGCCGATGGTGCCATCGCCGCCTGCGGCAACGATTATGTCAAACCCGTCACGCACCGCCTGTGCCACGACATCATCAAGGGTAGAGGGGTCATCCAGCAGGCGCAGGTCCAGATCTGGATTGCTGCGGATCAGGTCGATCAGGGCGTTGGTTGCAGGGTTATCCTTCTTCTTGCCGGACGCGGGATTGAGGATGACGCAGATATGGGGCTTCGGCATGGGATACCTTTGGCGGCGGGGGTGCGCGCGGTTGAATGCGCAGGATGCCCCGCTTGTTCCGTGCCACCTGTGGGGCCTGCACCGGGCCCAACGCCCCGGCGGGGTGTTGCAGCCCTGCAAATGGTCGCAGTTTCGTGAAGATGGGGGTCTATCGCGGGGGCGGGCGGTCATTGTAGGATCGCGCCAACCGCAAATGCGCCACCAACAGCGCAGGCGGCGGCAGGAAGACAGGATCGCATCATGATACAGACCTTTTCGCGCAGGCTTGCGCTGGGCATCGCCCTTGGCGGGTTGGCTTCACCGATGGTGCTGCGCGCGCAGTCCATGCCCGGTGGCGTTTCACGCAACGTCGCGGCCTTTCGCACGCACGACTGGAACGAACACTTCGAACTGTCCGGTCAGGCCATGATCGTCGCCGACACAGAGGCGCGGGCGCTGCATTACTGGAACGCCCAAGGTCAGGATTACCGGGTTTACCCGACATCCGTGCCGCGCACGGACGATCTGACAAAACGCGGTTACACCGAAATCACGCGCAAGAAGATCGGCCCGGACTGGACACCCACCGCATCCCAGCAGGAACGGTTCGGCTGGACATACATGCCGCCGGGGCCGGACAATCCGCTGGGCACCCATGCGATGTATCTGACATGGCCTGCCTATCTGATCCACGGCACCCATGACACGCGCAAGATCGGCCGCCCGTCGTCGGATGGCTGTATCGGGCTTTATAACGAAAAGATCGCCGAACTGTTCGAGATTTCGCCCGTCGGCACCAAGGTCCGCGTGATCTGAGAGACGCGGACACCGCAGGGGTTTGCCCTGCGGTGCCGTATGTCGGTCAGTCTGCGGCGGGGTCGAAAAAGAACCGCACCATTTCCGCGCTGGCATCCGGTCCTTTGGCATCGGTATAGCTGCCACCCGGTTTGCCACCCGACCAGGCGTGGCCCAGCCCGTCGATCACCCAATGTTCCAGCAAGGGCCGCCCTTTCATGTCGGCGCTGACGTGCTGCTGCCAGCCGCGTCCGGCGGTCTGTCCGCTGTGGTCGCTTTCGAGCGACTGGGTCAGTCCCGCAGTTTTGGCGTGGGCCGCGATGCGGTCGCCGTTGACCGGGGCCACGGTCGCATCCGCCGTGCCGTGAAAGACGATGGTCCGCAGGGTCGTGCGCTGATCCGGGGCGGGCACGTCCGCACCGCGCCCGGCCATCGCCGCAAAGGCCTGCGGCACATCGCGGGCAGCAGCATAGGGCAGACCCGAATGCGCGCCTACGGCGGAAAAGACATCAGGATAGGTCTGACCAAGGATCACGGCCATCGCGGCCCCCGCCGACAGGCCCGCGACGCAGGTGCGGTCGGCGGCCACACCGTGACGGCTCGCGATGTCCTGTGTCATGCCCGCAAGGATCGCGGGTTCGCCCTTGTCGCGCAGCTGATCGCCCCGGCTGAACCAGTTCCAGCAGGACTGCGCGTTGTCGCCGCGTGACTGCTGGGGGTAAAGCACGACGAACCCGTGACGGTCGGCCAGCGCGTTCATTGCCGTGCCTGCCGCGAAATCGGCGGGGTTCTGGGTGCAGCCGTGCAGCATGACCACCAGCCCCGTCGCACCGCCCTTTGCGCTGTCCTTTGCGCTGTCCGGCACATGCAGCAGATAGGCCCGGCTGCCCGCGGCGCAGGTGAATTGCCCGGGCGTCATGCCATGCGCGCCGGCGGCGGATGGGGTGTCGGTGGGCGTCATGCCCGGCAGGTTGCCAAGGCCCTTCAGCCCGGCGAACAGGGATGATGCGCCGGATTGGCTGGCAGAGGGTGTCTGCAAGACGGCACCACCGGGCATCAGCCCGTGTTGCGCCAGCGTGCGGGACACAAGGTCCTGCGCTGCGGTGTGGCGTGCGTCATCGCGCGCCCGGTGCATGGCACCAGCGGTCAGTTTGAACATGGGGTCGGTCCTTTGTGTGTGCCCTGTGCGGGCGGAAGGGTGTCAGTGAATACGGTCGGCAAGGGCTGTTTTCACCGCGGCAGAGGCTTGCAGCGCCCCCAGCACGGTGATTGACCCGATTGTGGCGCGGGCAAGCTCCGGGGTGACGTCGGCGGCGATGCGGGCAAGGCCCACGACCTTGACGTGCAGCACCTCTCCTGCGGCAAGCAGGGATTCGAGGTCGGCCCGCGAATAGTCGCGCAGCCCCAGTTCCATGGTGTGCCGCGCGATGGATTGGGCGACCACCTCTGTCTGGGCGGTCAGTTGCGTGCGGATTGCGGTGCGGATGAAATCGCTGCGGTTGGCAAAGAATCCTTCCTGCACCAGAAGGTCGATCCGACCCAGATCGACATAGCCCAGATTGATCGTGATCTTTTCGCTGTCAGGGGTCTTGTCGCGTAGGGGCCGCACGTTGCTCATGATGTTTCTCCATCCATGTGGATGGTATGTGGCTGCCTTTATCCCGATTGCAACCGCATTGCGCCAGACTGTCGCAAAAATCAACCAGACCTTGCGCAGCCGCAGGATTGGCGGTTTGATCGTGCGGCGCGCTGGATGCGCAAATCGCAAGGAATGACCAAGATGGATGTGATGGCACGCGCAACGGCGCTGGTGGGTGGCGCAATGGTGTTGATGCGCCGGATGAATGCCCCGCGTCAGCAGGCGGTGGGCCAGACCCCGCAGATCCCCGATGCGAAAAAGCAGGGGTTGATGACGCTGAAGATGCCAACGGCCCAAGGCTGGTCCAAGGGTCAGGTGCCGGTGGCGGCCAGCGGGCTGCGGGTCAACGCCTTTGCCGCCAAGCTGCAACATCCCCGGTGGATCGAAGTGCTGCCCAACGGCGATGTGCTGGTGGCCGAAGCCCAGCCGGAACCCAGCCCGCCCAAGGATCTGCTGGACCGCGCCACACAGGCGACGATGCGCCGCGCGGGGGCCATGGGTGTCAGCGCGAACCGCATCACTCTGTGGCGCGATGCGGACGGCGACGGCGTGGCCGAGGAACGCCATGTGTTTCTGGAAGGACAGCGGCAGCCCTTTGGCATGGCGCTGGTGGATGGCCGTTTCTACGTCGGCAACACGGACGGGATCGTTGTCTTTGACTATACCGAAGGGGCCACGCGGATCGAGGGGCCGGGTCGCAAGCTGGTGGATTTCAAACCCGGCGGCCACTGGACCCGCAGTCTGATCGTCTCTCCTGACCGGACCAAGATCTATGCGGGCGTCGGATCGCTGAGCAATATCGCCGACGACGGCATGGCCGCCGAAGAAGGCCGCGCCTGCATCTGGGAACTGGATCTGGCGACGGAACAGGCGCGGATCTTTGCCACCGGGCTGCGCAATGCGGTCGGCACCGCATGGGAACCGACGACCGGCACCCTGTGGACGGTCGTGAACGAACGCGACGGTCTGGGCGATGAGACGCCGCCCGACTATCTGACCAGCGTGCAGGATGGCGGGTTCTATGGCTGGCCCTATTGCTATTGGGGGCAGATCGTCGATGACCGGGTGCCGCAGGATGCGACCCTTGTGGCGCGTGCGATCACGCCGGATTATGCCTTGGGCGGGCATACGGCGTCGCTGGGTCTGTGCTGGATGCCCGACGGCACCTTGCCGGGGTTCGGCGCGGGGATGGTGATCGGCCAGCACGGGTCGTGGAACCGGTCCACCCTGTCGGGGTATCGCCTGATCCATGTGCCCTTTGCGAACGGCAGGCCCGCCGGGCAGCCGCGCGATATCCTGTCGGGCTTTCTGTCAGAGGACGAACGCGCGTCCTATGGTCGTCCCGTCGGCGTGCAGGTCGGCCCCGACGGGCGGTCGCTGCTGATGGCCGACGATGTGGGCGATGTGATCTGGCGCGTCACCGGCGCATGACACGACGCGGCGGTCGCAGCGGTTAGTCCAGCGGGATCACATCCACGGACTGCCGGTGCGATTGCCGCCCTGTCACGCGCAGGATGCCGCGGATGGGCGATACGTCCGCATAATCGCGGCCATAGGCCACAACGATATGCGACCCATCCGCGATGCGGTCGTTCGTGGGATCAAAGGCCAGCCAGCCCACCTGCGGCCCGCACCACGCCCGCACCCAGGCGTGCATGGCGTCCGCCCCCGCCAGCCGGGGGCGACCCGCCGGGGCCCGCGTGCGCAAATAGCCGCTGACATAACCCGCAGGGATGCCGATGCCGCGCAGGCAGGCGATCATGATGTGGGAAAAGTCCTGACACACGCCGTGGCGGGCGGAAAATGCCTCTGTCGCGGGGGTGTCGACGGTGGTCGCCTTTGGGTCGAACCGCATGGTGGCAAACAGGGCATGACCCACCGCCAGCACCGCCTGCGCCGTGGTCATCCCCGGTTGTAACTGCGCGCGCGCAAAGGCCGTCATTGCAGGGTCAAGCGGCACCCGGTCCGATGCGGTCCGGGCGTGGGCCGGGCTGTCCGGCCCCATGTCGCGGCAGGCGGCACAGGCGGCGGCCAGATCGGCCAAGGGCGTGGCACGGGACAAATCCGGGGGCGTATCATCGCAATCGACCCGCGCCGACAGGGTCACGGCGATGCCGGGATGCGGTCCGTCCAAGGTGAATTCCGTCACGGTATTGCCGAAAAAATCGGTCCGGTCATGGCGCCGGTCGGGCGCGGGGTCCAGTTCCGTCAACCCGGCAATCAACCGCTGCCGGGGTCCCAGATCGCGGGGCATGACGCAGACCACATGCCGACCCGAAGAGGCAAGCCCCGGATAATCATAGGCAATGGTCAGGCGAATATCATAGATCATGCCATACCCTAGCGCAGGAAAGCGGCGTTCAGCGTCACCGACAGGGCCAGCACATCGGTCAGGGCCGCGCGCAGGGTGGCGGTGTCCAGCGTCTCGACCGCCTGCACCGCAAAGGCGGTCTGCAAGGTCCGCACGCCACGTTCGAAATCGGTCATATGGCTTTGCGGTGCGTCGGCGGTCAGACCGGTGGTCGAGGTCAGCAGCAGATCAAGCTGGAACCGGACCGCGCGCGGGTTGAGGGGGTCCAGCGCCAGCAGGTCGATCACCGTGTCGCGCGTCGTCGTCAGGGCATAGCGTTGGCGGTGGACGATCAGGCTGTCCCCGATTTCGATCGCAAGCTCGAGCGCGCCGTCGGGGGCTGCGGGGTCTGTCAGCCCGACCAGCAGGCCGGTCGTCATCGCCGCCCGTTCCAGCGCCCGCCCGATGGTCAGGAAATGCCAGCCTGCGGTGTGATACATGTTGTCGTTGATCAGCCCGGACAGGCCCGCGATCTTGCGCAGCAGCACCCCGGTGGCAAGGGCTGCATCGTCACCGGCGCGGGCTGTTTTCTGCATCCGTCCCAATGTGCGGTCCAGATCCTGCAAGGCGGCCCAGCCATCGACGCTGAACCGGTCGCGGATCTGCTCTGCGGCCTGCACCGCGCCGGACAGGGTGCGGCGCAGACCCTGCGGGATCGGGTGCCGGGTCTTGACCCCCTGCGCCGCCAGATGGGCGGCGATGGCATCCAGCAGGACACCGGACGCACCTTCGGATTTGCGGCCATGATAGGCCCGCAGCAGGCGCAGCTGACCTTCGGTCCGTTCAATATAGCGCCCCAGCCAGAACAGGTTGTCGGCCGCACGGCTTGGCAGCGCCTCTGGCAGGGCGCGGCGGAACGGGGTCTGGCCTGCGACGGGCAGCAGGGTGGGGGTCGGCACCGGAGCGTCGGACACGATCCAGACATCGGCCACCGCACCGCCGCGCCGCATCGACACGGCGGACGCATCGCGGCCCGGCCCGATCCGGGCAAAGCCGCCGGGCATGACCTGCCAGCCTTGTGGACCGCGTGCCAGAAACACGCGCAGGGTCATCGGGCGCGGCACCAGGGCGCCATTGTCATAGACGGGGGTGGTGGACAGCGTCACCAGTTCGCGCGCCATCAGATCGGCACCGTTGTCGGTCAGCCACGCGGACACATCGCCGGTTCCCGCCGCGTTGAACATCGTTCCGCCGATGGCGTGGGGAGCTGCGGTGTCATAGGGCATCCGCGTTGCAAGGGCCGGCCCGATCAGCATCCGGTCCGCCTGCCTGCGCACATGGTTCAGCGCCTGTTCCTGCCCGCACCACCACGTCGCCACATTGGGCAACAGCAGATCGCCCCCGGTCAGGGCCCGTGCAATCGCGGGCAGAAAGGCCATCAGGGCCTGCGTTTCCAGCACACCGACCCCCAGTGCATTGACCAGCGTCACATGCCCCGCACGGATCGCCGACACGAGACCCGGCGTGCCAAGGTGGCTGTCGCCGCGCAGTTCCAGCGGGTCCGCCCAGACGCCGTCCATGCGCCGCCACAGGACCTCGACCGGGATCAGGCCCTTGACGGTGCGGACGTGCAGACGCCCGTCCGCCACGGTCAGATCGCCGCCTTCCAGCAGGGGCAGGCCCAGATAGCGGGCGATATAGGCCTGTTCATAATAGGTGTCTGTCAGCGGGCCGGGGGTCAGGATCGCCGTGCGGGCATCGGGATCGGCGCGCAGTCCGGTCAGGGCCGCCAGAAACCCCTGAAAGAACCCGGCAAGTCGGTGCACCTGCGACCCGGCGTAAAGGTCCGGAAAGACATGCGTGGTCGCAATCCGGTTTTCGAGCGCAAAACCAGCCCCCGACGGCGCATCGGTCAGATCCTGCAGAACCCACCAGCGCCCGTCCGGGCCACGGCCCAGTTCAAAGGCGCAAAAGTGCAAAAAATGCCCGCCGCGCGGGGCCACACCCACCATCGGGCGCAGCCACTCGGGGTTGGAAGCGACCAGATGGGCGGGCAGAAGGCCGTCCGCCACCAGCCGGTTCGCGCCGTAAAGATCGGCCGCGACCGCATCCAGCAGGTCGGCCCGCTGGATCAGCCCGGCGGTGATGCTGTCCCATTCCGACTGGGCCAGAACGACGGGCACCGGGCTGAACGGCCAGTCACGGGTGGCGGCGGTTTCGTCGCCATATTTGCGAAAGAACACCCCCGCATCCGCCAGATGCTGATCCCCACGGGCAAAGGCCGCAGCGGCATCCGCCGCCGACATC
The DNA here is from genome assembly GCA_038225335.1 of Rhodobacterales bacterium. GTDB lineage: Bacteria > Pseudomonadota > Alphaproteobacteria > Rhodobacterales > Rhodobacteraceae > Loktanella. Next base: position 8,300 of record JBBREW010000002.1, on the reverse strand, counting down.
CCTGACAGATGGTCGATCAGCGGCCCCCAGCCGGGGCGCATTTGCCCGTTTGCGTCGCACAGCTCGTCCGGGACCCCCGGCAGGGGCCGGTAGGTGTCAAACAGCGCAGGCCTGAGCGCCGGGGCCGGTATCACAGGCCCGGTGCGCGCCGCAGGTCCAGCGTCATGGGGCATGACGGATGGGGCGTTTCCGGCGCGGGTTCATAGGTGCCGGCGGTGTGGCCGTGGGGTTCAAATCGGGACAATCGCCTTGCCTCAGCCTCGTTCCCGTTGACGGGGAAGGTGTCATAGTTGCGCCCGCCCGGATGTGCCACATGATAGGTGCAGCCGCCGATCGCGCGCCCGGTCCACGTATCATAGATGTCAAAGGTCAAAGGGGCGTTTACGGGCAATTTCGGGTGCAGTGCCAAGGGGGGCTGCCACGCCTTGAACCGGACGGCGGCGACGCATTCGCCGTTGCGCCCGGTCGGCTGCATCGGCATCCGGCGCTGGTTGCAGGTGACGGTATAGCGGCCCGGATCGGTCGCCGTCAGTTTGGCCTGCAGGCGTTCGACGGAACTGTCGGTATAACGCACGGTGCCGCCGATCGCGCCGGTTTCACCCATGACATGCCAGGGTTCCAGCGCCTGCCGCAGTTCCAGCGTGACGCCGTCCAGCTTGACCTCTCCGCAGAAGGGAAAGCGGAATTCGGCCTGTGCGGTGAACCAAGCCGGATCAAGGTCAAAGCCGTGCTGTTTGAGGTCGGCCAGCACGTCAAGGAAATCCTGCCAGACCATTTCCGGCAGCATGAAACGGTCCAGAAGCGTGGTGCCCCAGCGCGTCAGGTTGCCGGTGATCGGGCTGGCCCACATGCGCGCGATCAGCGCCCGGATCAGCAGTTGCTGCGCCAGTGACATGCGCGGGTTCGGCGGCATCTCGAACCCGCGGAATTCCACCAGTCCCAGCCGCCCGGTGGGGCCGTCCGGGGAATACAGCTTGTCGATGCAGATTTCCGCCCGGTGCGTGTTGCCGGTCACGTCCACCAGCAGATTGCGCAACAGCCGGTCGGTCAGCCATGGCGACGGGGCCGGACCCTGACCGGGGGCCTTGATCTGATCCAGCGCGATTTCCAGCTCGTACAGACTGTCCATCCGCGCTTCGTCGATACGCGGGGCCTGCGACGTCGGGCCGATGAACATGCCCGAGAACAGATAGGACAGGGACGGGTGCCGCTGCCAGTGCAGGATGATCGACCGCATCAGGTCGGGGCGGCGCAGAAAGGGGCTGTCGGCGGGGGTGACACCGCCCACAACCACGTGATTGCCGCCACCGGTGCCGGTGTGCCGCCCGTCGATCATGAACTTGTCGGCGCCAAGGCGCAGTTGCCGCGCCTCTTCATAGACCGCTTCGGTTGTGGCGACGCAGTCGTCCCATGTGTGGGCGGGGTGGATGTTCACCTCGATCACACCGGGATCGGGGGCTACGCGGATCACGTTCAGGCGCGGATCTGCGGGGGGGCCGTAACCTTCGATATGGACCTGAACGCCCAGCGTCTTTGCCGCGGTTTCGGCGGCGGCGACCAGTTCAAGGTAATCTTCCACCTCCTCGACCGGGGGCATGAAGATACACAGCCGCCCGTCACGCGGTTCAACGGATACGGCGGTGCGGACCTTGCCTTTCAGATCGCTGATGACCTGTTCCGTGCGGTCCTGCACGGGTTCGGCTGCGGTGAAATGCGCGCGGGCCTGACGGGTGGATTCAGAGGCTTCTTCGGATTTGTCGACGGTATAGGTCGGCAGGGGGCCGCGATCCTGCATCGGGTCACCCACCGTGATGTGCGGGTATTGCGATTCCGGGATATGTTCCAGCGCCCCCAGCGGCAGGCGGTAGCCGACGGGACTGTCGCCGGGCACAAGGAACAGATGTCCGCGCCGCATGTCCCAGACTTCGGACAGCCACTGGGATTTTGCGGCCGCCTGCCATTTCTGCACCGGCAGGACATAGCCGGATGGTTCGGTCAGACCCCGGGCAAAGACGCGGGCCATGCGGTTGCGGGCTTCTGCGTCCTTCAGCTCGTTGTTGTCGGGGGTGACGTTCAGGGGCAAATTCGCCTCTTTCAGCACCCAGTCGGCGGGGTCTTCATAGGCGGGCAGGACGTTTTCGGCTGGCACGCCCAGCGTTTCGGCCATGGTTTGCAGCACGGCCTGCGCCTGTTCCTTGGTCGCGCCTGTCGCATCCTCTGCGGCAATCAGATCGGGGTCGGACCAGATCGGGCTGCCGTCGCGCCGCCAATACAGAGAGAAGGTCCAGCGCGGCAGGGTTTCCCCCGGATACCACTTGCCCTGCCCGTAGTGCAGAAAGCCACCGGGGGCGAAACGGTCCTGCAGGCGGCGGATCAGCTTGTCGGCAAAGATGCGTTTGGTGGGGCCGACGGCACCTGTGTTCCACTCTTCTGCCTCGAAATCGTCGATGGACACGAATGTCGGCTCTCCGCCCATTGTCAGGCGCACGTCGCCGTCGGCCAATGCGCGGTCGACGGTCTGACCCAGCGCGTTCAGGCGGTCCCATGCGGCGTCCGAAAAGGGTTTCGTGATGCGCGGATGTTCAGCCACACGGGTCACGGTCATGTCGAAATCAAAGGTGACTTCGGCATAGCTGGCCATGCCGGAAATCGGCGCTGCATTGCTGTAATGGGGGGTGGCGGCCAGTGGGATATGGCTTTCGCCCGTCAGCAGGCCGGATGTGGGGTCAAGGCCGACCCAGCCCGCACCGGGCAGATACACCTCTGCCCAGGCGTGCAGATCGGTGAAATCGTTTTGCGTACCCTGCGGGCCGGAGACGGCGGTCAGGTCGGGTTTCAACTGAATGAGGTAGCCGGACACAAACCGCGCCGCCAGACCCAGATGGCGCAGCAGATTGACCAGCAACCACGATGTGTCGCGGCACGATCCCTTGGCCAGTTGCAGGGTTTCTTCGGGCGTCTGCACGCCGGGTTCCATCCGCACGATGTAACCGATGTCGCGGGCCAGTTGCGCGTTCAGACCCACGACAAAGTCGATGGTGCGCTGCGGATCGCGAGAGATGCCGGCAAGATAGGCCGCAAACAGCGGTCCTTCGTCGTTGGTGCGCATGTAGATCGACAGATCATCGACAATGGCATCGGGATAGGCAAAGGGAAATTCCTGCGCGCTGTCTTCGACGAAGAAGTCGAAGGGGTTGTACACGCTCATGTCCGCGACAACGTCCACTTCGATCCGGAATTCCGTCACCGGGTCGGGAAAGACGAACCGCGCCTGCCAGTTGCCATAGGCATCTTGCTGATAATTCACAAAATGATTCGCCGGCGTCACCTTCAGGCTGTGGGACAGCACCGGGGTCCGGCTGTGCGGCGCGGGACGCAGGCGAATGATTTGTGGGCCCAAGGTGACAGGGCGGTCATAGGTATAGTGGGTCAGGTGACGGATCGCGGCAAGGATCGACATGGGCAACCTTTCAGGATGACTGAACCGGATTGTCCCACGTCAGGCGCGACACCTCCACCCGGAAATGCCGCAAAGACAGGCGGAGGGTCGCAAAAGCTGAAAAAAGAGGCTTAGGCCGCGTCGTGGATCAGGTCGTTGATGAACTGCAACTTGGCCATGACCGGTTTGTTGAGGACAAAGGGATAAAGATCGGGCTGACCCATGGCGCGGTTCATGTTGTTCAGCGCGACCGTGACCGGCACCCAAGTGGTGATGATCGGGTCCACGTCGGTCGCGCGGTAGGCGTTCTGCGTCACCGGCACGCCGTCGATCGACAGGGCATAGGCCGCCGCCGTTTCGACGGCGTCCGCAATGTGCATCCAGTGTGCCCATGTTTCGGCAAAATCCTCCCACGGATGAGAGGTCGCATAGGCGCTGATATGACTTTGCCGCCAGCCTTGGGGGGCACCCTTGTCATAATGCCGTTGCAGGGCTGCGGCGTAATCCGCGCGTTCATCGCCGAACAGGGTGCGGTAGCGGTCGATATGCGGCGTGTTTTCCACCAGCATCGACCAATAGTAATGGCCGATTTCGTGGCGCATGTGGCCGATCAGGGTGCGGTAGGGTTCGTCCATCGCGGTGCGGCGGGCCACGCGCACGTCATCATCGCTTTCGGCGATGTTGATGGTGATCAGCCCGTTTTCATGCCCGGTCAGCACCGGGGTCACGCCATTCGGTCCGACCGCATCCGCCAGAAACGCAAAGGCAAGACCGTTGACGGGGTTCTGGGCGCGGGTCGGGCGGGGCAGGTTCCATTGCATCAGGCCATAGATCAGTTTGCGCTTTGCACGCTCGACCTCTCTCCATCGGGCGGGGTTGCCGTCCATGCGGGCGTCGGGAACGATATGATTGTGCTGGCAGGCTAGGCAAAAGCTGCCGGGCTGGGCGGTGACGGCCATCCAGTTGCACCCCGCACCAACGGCATTGGCGCACAACACGGCGTCAGGCCCGACCGCGCGCATCACGCTGGCATCGGCATCAAAGACAATCTGGGTGCCGCAGTTGACACAGGACTGGTTACGGAAATGGACTTCTTTCCCACAGGATGGGCAGGCAAGGCGTTTCATTCGGGGGCTCGGTTCATGGTTTCGGCCCTGATACCTAAGCCGGACAGCCCCGCCTGCAATGGCGCGCCGGGCCAGAGGGCGCCTTGGTTGTTCTGGTTTCAGGCCGCATCGGCACAAAGGCGCTGTCGCGTCAGGCGATCGGACCTGCGGCATCGGGGGCTGCCCGTGCACCCCGCGGGCAAGCCGGTGGCGCGGGCAACCGCCTTTTATCACATGACCCGCAGCTGACAGTGACCCTGCGACGGGCGCTTAATAAGGCAGGCCCACATAGTTTTCCGCCATGGCCCGTTGTGCGGTTTCAGAGGTTTGCAGATTGCGCAGTTCGGCATCCTGAATGGCCTGATCGAACGGGGTCTGACCCGGAAAGCGGTGCATGGTCGTGGTGAACCACCAACTGAACCGGATCGCGTTCCAGACCCGGGCAAGGGCGGTCTGGCTATAGCTGTCGATGCCGCTGTCGTCGCCGTCGTCATAATGGCGTTTCAGACCCTCGAACAGGTAATGCACGTCGGACACCGCAAGGTTCAGACCCTTTGCCCCGGTCGGCGGCACGATATGCGCGGCATCACCGACCAGAAACAGCCGACCCCAGCGCATCGGATCAGCCACATAGGACCGCAGGGGGGCGATGGATTTTTCGATGCTGGGCCCGGTGACCAGCGTATCCGCGGCATCATGGGGCAGGCGGCGGCGCAATTCGTCCCAAAAGGCAGCGTCGGTCCATTTTTCAAGTGGGTCATCAACCGGGGCCTGAATGTAATAGCGCGACAGGTTGTCATTGCGCATGGAAGCGAGGGCAAAGCCGCGCGGATGGTTGGCGTAGATCAGCTCGTGGCTGACAGGCGGGGTTTCCGACAGGACGCCCAGCCAGCCAAAGGGATAGACCCGTTCATATTCGGTCAGCACTGCGCGCGGAATGGCCTGTCGGGAGGGGCCGTGAAACCCGTCGCAGCCCGCCACGAAATCACAATCGACCCGGTGCGCGGTGCCATCCAGCGTATAGGTGACACAGGGGGCGGTGCTGTCCAGATCGTGCAGGGCGGTGTCGGTCACGCCGTGGATGATGGTGGCCCCAGCGGCGGTGCGGGCGTCATACAGATCGCGCGTCACCTCTGTCTGGCCGTAGACCATCACCTTTTTGCCGATCAGCGCGTCGAAATCGATCCGGAACCCGGTGTTCTGCAAGGCAAGGTAGGTGCCGGAATGGGGCAGGCCTTCGGCATGGGCGCGGTCGGCGACGCCTGCCTGTTCCAGCATGCCGATAGTGCCGTATTCCAGCACGCCCGCACGGATGCGGCCCAAGACATAGTCGCGCGACTGCCGTTCCAGCACGACCGACGCGATCCCCGCCCGGTCCAGAAGTTGCGACAAAAGCAGCCCCGAAGGCCCCCCACCGATGATGCAAACCTGCGTGCGCATGCGATCCCCCCCACTGCGTGATCCCCGTCTTGCAAATCTGGACCAGAAGCTGCCAGATAACCCCCATGATCGGAGCCAAGACATGGACAATCCAACCCAAGATCACGCCGGACAATGGGGCCCTGCCTATGCGCTGTATGGCGAAGGGCGCATTTTTCCCGATGTGCTGCATTGCGAAGACATCAATGCCCGCGCCCACCGTCACGGCTGGAAGATCGCACGGCACAGGCACCCGGATCTGCACCAGTTCTTTCTTGTGACCTCTGGTGCTGTGACGATCCGGCTGGCATCGGGGGATGTCGCGCTGACACCGCCCGTGACCCTGTCGATCCCCTGTCAGACGTCGCATGGTTTCGTCTTTGCCGCGGGGACGGCGGGGTTCGTGGTGACGGTGCCGGTGGACCTGTTGGCCGATCTGGTGCCGCTGGGCCTGCAGACCCTGCGCAGCGGTCCTGTCACACCGCGGATTGCCGATCTGTTCGCGGCCATCGCCAGCCGTCACGCCGACCCGGCGGGGGCGCGGGATCTGGCGCTGCGCAGGCTGGTGGTGGCCTTGGGGTGTGATCTGGTCGGCGGCAGCGTGGCGGATGCCACGGACCCTGCGGCGCGGCTTTATGCCCGGTTCGAGGCGGCGGTGCGCGCCCATGCAACCGAAGGCTGGCGCGTGGCGGATTATGCCGCCCATCTGGCCACGTCGCCCACCCAGTTGAACCGGGTGGTGCGGGGCCATGCGGACCTGTCGGTGATGGGTGCGGTGCAGGCGCATCTGCTGGGCGAGGCGGCGCGCAGGCTGGCCTATACGCGCGCGCCTGTCACGACGATTGCCTATGATCTGGGCTATGCCGACCCCGCCTATTTCGCGCGGGTCTTTGCCAAGGCCATGGGCGTGTCACCGCGCGCCTATCGCGCGCAGTTTGGCTGACGCCCTGAGCGTCATATCCGTTAAGCTTGCCCGCTGTGCCTGCGCAAAGTGGCGCAGGCGGCCATGCAGGCGGCCAGTCAGGGATCAGGTGGTGACATCGGGGCCGGTGCGCCCGCTGCGGGCCCTGATGCCCGCAATATCCTCTGCCGCCGCGATGATGCCCGACAGCGCGTCCTGCGGGTCATGGTCAAAGTTGGCCGGGTCCAGTTCCAGCGATTCCAGATAAAGTCGCACGGTCGCGCCAGAGGTACCGGTGCCCGACAGCCGGATCACGAACCGCGCACCATCGTCAAAGATCACGCGGATGCCCTGCTGGGCGGACACCGATCCATCGACCGGATCGTGATAGGTGTAATCGTCGGCGGTGGCGATGGTGCGGCCCTGCACCTTTTGTCCCGGCAAGTCCGGCAGTTTTGCCCGCAGATCAGCGACGAGTGTATTGGCGGTATCGGTGTCGATCGCCTCATAGTCGTGACGGGAATAGTAGTTGCGCCCGAACCCCTGCCAATGGTCGTGCATGATCTGGGCCACGCCCATCTGACGCACCGCCAGAATGTTCAGCCACATCAGCACGGCCCACAGACCGTCCTTTTCGCGCACATGGTCGGACCCGGTGCCAAAGGATTCCTCGCCGCACAGGGTGACGCGGCCATCGTCCATCAGATTGCCGAAAAACTTCCACCCGGTCGGTGTTTCATAGCAGGGCATCCCCATCTTTTCCGCGACCCGGTCAGCGGCAGCAGAGGTGGGCATCGACCGCGCGACACCGGCCAGACCTGCGGTGTAACCGGGGGCCAGATGCGCGTTCGCCGCCAGCACGGCCAGACTGTCAGAGGGGCTGACATAGATGTCGGGCCCGACGATCATGTTGCGGTCGCCGTCTCCGTCGCTGGCCGCGCCGAAATCCGGCGCGCCGGGGCCGGTCATGGTGGCCATCAGTTCATGCGCCCATGTGGGGTTGGGATCGGGGTGCATGCCGCCGAAATCGGGCAGGGGGGTGCCATGCACAACGCTGCCGGGGGCAGCCCCCAGACGGGTCTCGATGATCTCTGTCGCGTAAGGACCGGTGATCGCGTTCATCGCGTCAAAGCTGATGCGGAACCCGTTTGTGAACATCCGGCGGATCGCGGCAAAGTCGAACAGCGTTTCCATCAGGGCGGCATAGTCGGTGACGGGATCGACGATACTGACCGTCATGTCGCCGATGCGGCTGTCGCCAAGGGTGTCCAGATCCACGTCGGGGGTATCGGTGGTGTGGTAGGCGGTGATGCGGGTCGTGGTGTCATAGATGAGATCGGTCAGGGATTCAGGGGCCGGGCCGCCGTTGGGGCCATTGAACTTGATCCCGAAATCCTCGTCCTCGCCGCCGGGGTTGTGGCTGGCGGACATGATC
>JBBREW010000001.1:0-40047 GCA_038225335.1 Rhodobacterales bacterium | reverse complement strand
TACCACTTTTGCGTGTTCAAGACACGCATGAACTGGTGCAAAGGTTAACGGTCGCCGAAATGCGGCAGGAAGGCTGCAAGCACGGCGTCGGGGTTTTCTTCCATCGCGAAATGCCCCGATGTGCAGGGGTTGCCCGTCACTTGGGGTGCCCATGCACGCCACAGGCCAAGGGGGTCGCCGGTCTGGGCGGGAAATCCGCCATCGGCCCACAGAAAATGCAGCGGTGCCGCGATACGCGCCCCGGCGCTGCGGCTGTCCGCATCAATGCCCCTGTCCACATAGGCACCGGCGCGGTAATCCGCACACATCGCATGACAGCGCGCGGGGTCGGCCATCTGTGCGCGGTAACTGGCCAGTGCATCAGGTGCAAAGGCCTTCAGGGTCTTGTCCAGTGTCCAATGCGACAAGGTCCAGTCCGCATAGGCTGCGGGATCCGCCCCGATCATCCGTTCCGGCAAAGGTGCGGGTTGCGCCAGAAAGGTCCAGTGATAGGCCCGCAAGGCGAGGTCGGCGGTCCACTGGTCCCAGAAATCCCCCGTCGGCACGACCTCTATGATGCCCAGCCGCAGAACGCGGTCGGGGTGATCAAGCGCCATGCGATAGGCTACCCTTGCGCCGCGGTCATGGCCCAGCACATGGGCGCAGGGCAGGCCAAGGCTGTCCATCAAACCCACGATATCGGTCGCCATGCGACGTTTGGAATAGACCGTGTGATCCGCATCGTCGGGCGGCGCGTCACTGTCGCCATAGCCCCGCAGGTCCGGCACGATCACATCGAAATGTTGCGCCAGTGTGGGGGCGACGCGCGCCCAGCAATGGTGGTTCTGCGGATAGCCGTGCAGCAGGATCAACGGCGTGCCCTGTCCTGCGCGGTGCACGGACAACCGGACCGCGCCGGCCGTGACATACGTCTGTGTGAAACCGTCAATCATGGGGCCAGGGGTCCGGTGTCGTGGCATAGGCAACATACAGCGGGTGGCGCGGATGCCCGTCCCGTGTCAGCCCCAGTGTATGCAGTTCCACGCCGTTGTCACGCAGCATGGTCCGCACCTGTGCGGCGCGGTCCCGGTGGGTGCCATGCACGCCCCAGCCCGCCACGACCAGCCCGGCCCCGCCGCAGGCCGCCAGAATGTGCGCGTTCGCGTCGGGCCCGTTCGGCCCCATCGCCTGCATCAGGTCGGCGGGCCGGGTCGCGCGCAGGCTGAACAGGTTCACGATCCGCACCCCGCCTGCACCGGCCATCCTTGCGCGGCGTTCACAACGGGCAATGGTGGGATCGTTCGCCGCCTCTGTCGCGGTCGATGGGTTCAGCATGACCCAGACCAGCGGCGGCGCATCGCCCCAGCGCCGGTCCAGCCGATAGCGGTGCGCGTCACAGGCCGAATAGACCGCCGTCGACCGGGTGCCATCCGGTCCCACGTGGCACCGCCGGATGGCCACCTGTGGCGCCGGCTGTCCGCGGTCAGTCAACAAAGACCCGTGCAGGGTGCAGTTCGCTGCCCATCAGGCGACCGACAGCGACGGCGCGGCCGTCATGGGCCGCCCAGACTTCGGTGCCGTAATCAATGCCCTGCGCGATCACCATGGCCGCATTGCCGTTGCGCAGGGCGGTCAGGCTGGCGCTGGGGCAGATCACCATCGGCAGGTCCGCCAGACCCACCTCCAGCGGTTGCACATGGGCGTCAAGCGCATCGGTGCGGGCAATCGCGTCAATGGCGTCCAGCGTCAGCCCGTCTTCGGCCCGGAACGGCCCCGACCAGATCCGCCGCAGCGCCCGCACATGCGCATGACATCCCAAGGCCGCGCCCAGATCACGGGCGATCGACCGGACATAGCCACCCTTGCCGCAGACCATTTCCAGCGTGACATGATCGGCGTCGGGGCGGTCATCCATCAGCAGACTGTCCACCCACAAAGGGCGTGCTGCAATGTCCATCGTCTCTCCGTCGCGGGCGCGTTTATAGGCGCGCTCGCCGTCGATCTTGACCGCGGAAAACTGTGGTGGCACCTGCATGATGTCACCGACGAACTGGCCCAGTGCCGCCTTGATCTGGTCGTCGGTCGGCCGCAGATCGCTGCTGGCCACGACCTCGCCTTCGGCGTCATCGGTGTTCGTGGCCTGACCCAGACGGATGGTAAAGGTATAGGCCTTCAGCGCGTCGGTGATATAGGGGACGGTCTTTGTCGCCTCTCCCAGTGCGATGGCCAGAACGCCGGTCGCGTCGGGATCAAGGGTGCCCGCATGGCCGGCCTTGTTGGCATTCAGCGCCCAGCGCACCTTGTTGACGACCGTTGTCGACGTCAGGCCCGCGGGTTTGTCCACGATCAGCCAACCTGAAATGTTGCGTCCCGATTTCCGCCGTCCCATGGGTCGTCTCCGCTTGTGACTGAACGCGCCTGCTAGGCGCAGGCGGCGGTGGGGTCAAGCTATTGCACGACCCCGACCATCGGACCCAAGGGGCCAAAGCCGAAATCGGCCCGGTTCAGGGCAGGCGCATAAAGACGGGAGACGGAGCCATCGAAAAACAGCGCATCCGGCAAACCCAGCCCGTCGCGGAACAGCCGGGCAAAGGTGTGGAAATTCACCGGATCGTTCGAAATCGCAAAAACCGCCGTGCGGCCATCGGCGGTCGTGCCGACACCGTTGCGGATGTTCAGCGACGGCGACGTCGGCAGAAACCGGGGATGCAGCGCCCCGTCGATCACCAGCATCGGTCCCGATTGCGTGGCGTCCCGGCAGGCAGGCGGATTGGCGGCATAGGTCAGCGATTCGATGACGCGGGCCCTGTCGTCGGTGATGCAGAACACACCGTTCGGCAGCAGGCCGAAATTACCCGGACCGTCGCGTGTGACCAGCGACGCTGTCTGCTCGCCATCCTGTTGATACAATCCGACGGCGCGGCGATCGTCGTGATACATGCCTGCGTTCATCGCAAACGTCAGGGATTGCGGCGCGACCTGATCGGACAGCGGACCCCAGCCCCCCAGCACCGCGCCCGCCGCATCGCGGTGAAACAGCCGCAGATCCTCTGTCGTGGCGTCCACGGTGCAGGTGGTGAACCCGAACCCGTCAAACACCACGTCATTGCAGGTGACAGCGGCGGCCGGGCCGCAGATCAGGGTCAGCAGACCCGCAATCGCGGCCTTCATGCGGGATCGTCTTTGCCGTGTTCCGAAGGCCCGGTGTCGTCGTCAGTGTCGGGTGCCTGAAGATCGGCTTTGACGTCGTCGCGTTCGAACAAGGCGCGGGTGGCGTCCATCCGGTCAAAGGTGTCGTCGATCTCGAACCGGATTTCGGGTGCGAACTTGATGTTCAGCACCTTGGCGACTTCGCGGCGTATTTCGTGGCGCGATTTGCGCAGCGCCAGCAGGGCTTCTTCCTTTTTGTCGCCGCCCAGCGGCAGCACAAAGGCGGTCGCGACCGACAGATCGGGCGAACACCGCACCTCGCCCACGGTGATCATCATGCGCGCAAGGTCCGGATCGTGGATTTCGCCACGTTGAAGAAGTTCTGACAGGCGGCGGCGGATCAATTCGCCGACACGCAACTGCCGCTGGTTGGGGGCCCCGCCCCCGGAGGATGATGTCTTGGCCATGGCGGACATGTAACGTCGGATGCCGGGTTTTCCAAGCAGGCCTTTTCCACCGGACCCGTCAGGGGTAATGACGGGGGCGAAGACGGGCGCAAAAGGGGCGGACATGACCGACACACCGGGGATCGTGGTTACGGGGGCATCGGGCCGCATGGGGCAGATGCTGGTGCAGATGGTCAGTGCCAGTGATCGCTGCAATCTGGTCGCAGCACTGGTGCGCAGCGGGCATCCCTGGATCGGGCAGGATGTGGGCACAGCGATGGGCGGTGCGGCGCTGGGCGTCACGGTGACCGATGATCCGGTCGCGGCCTTTGCCCGGGCGCAGGCCGTGCTGGATTTCACCACCCCTGCCGCGACCGTGGGCTTTGCCGGTCTGGCCGCACAAGCCCGTGCCGTGCATGTCATCGGCACCACTGGCCTGTCAGACGTGGATATCGCCGCCATCGACCGGGCGGCCCATCATGCGGTCATCGTGCGGGCGGGCAACATGTCGCTGGGCCTGAACCTGCTGGTGCAACTGACCCGCAAGATCGCAGCCGCGCTGGATGACGATTACGACATAGAGATCATCGAGGCACACCATCGCCACAAGGTCGATGCCCCGTCCGGCACCGCCCTGATGCTGGGCGCGGCCGCAGCCGAAGGACGCGGTGTGGTGCTTGCCGATGTCAGTGACAGTGGTCGCGACGGTATCACCGGTGCCCGCACCCGTGGTGACATCGGGTTCAGTGCGGTGCGGGGCGGCGATATCGTGGGCGAACACGACGTCATGTTCGCCGCCGACGGCGAACGCATCACCCTGCGCCATGTTGCCACAGACCGGCGCATCTTTGCCCGCGGCGCACTGCGCGCGGCCCTGTGGGGACAGGACCGCGATCCGGGCCATTACGACATGATGGATGTGCTGGGCCTGTGATCTGATGCAGCCCCGCTGACCACGGGCTTGACCGGTGCGCGCCGGCGCTACGTCATCCCGGCAGGAGGATTGCCCATGAAACTGCTGCCGCTTGTCGTTGCTGTCTGCGCCGCGCTGCCTGCCGCCGCTGCCGCACAGGATTATGTCCCGGTGCGGGACGGGGATCGGTTTCTGGCCTTGATGGCGCAGGGCAATCTGACCCACACCTTTTACAACATCACGGTCAAGGTGACCCCGGACGGTCAGATTGCCGGTGATGCGCTGGGGTGGCCGGTGACCGGCACATGGTCGTGGGATGACGGCTATTTCTGCCGCGTCATGGACTGGGGCGGGGACGAAATCCCCTATAACTGCCAGCTGGTCGAACAACGGGGCGATCTGGTCCGCTTTACCGTTGATCGCGGGGCGGGGCGGTCTGCGGCACTGCGCCTGCGCTGATCCTGCGGATCAGAAATCGACCGCAAGTCCTTTGTTTTCCCAATCGCCATAACGGACAGGTTCCGGCCCGTTTCTGCCGCCGTGTTCAGGCGGCAAGGTCAGATCGGCCTGTGCGCTGCGCCGTGCGGCGGCTTCGGCCAAGGCGCGCTGGGCGGCGGGGGGCAGGTCGGCTGCGGCTGATGAGGCCGGTGCGGTGGGTGTCGTGTCGTCCGTCATGGTCTTGTCCTTGCCGGGGGTGTGTAGCTGATATACGCCCATAGCTGCACCAAACAAGGGTTTCCCCATGGATCAGACCGGGATTGCACCGCGCCGCGCGGCACATCACCTGCTGCAACAGGTCATCGAGGAAGGACGCCTGCTGTCCGAACTGCTGGCCGGTGGCGCATTGGATCACCTGCCGCCAGAGGATCGCGCCCGCGCCCAGCGGCTTGCGGTGGAAACGCTGCGGATGTTGGACCGGGCCGACCGGATGCTGAAACCCTTTCTGGCCAAATCGCCGCCGGTCTATGTCCAGAACGCACTGCGGCTGGGCACGGTGGAAATCGTGCAGGGGGCAGCGGCCCACGGCGTTGTGAATGCCTATGTGGAAATCGTGGGGCGCAACCATCACACCGCCCGCCTGAAAGGGCTGGTCAACGCCGTGCTGCGCAAGGTGGCAGATGCCGGACCCGCCGCATGGGACGCCATGCCGCTGCCCTTGCTGCCGGGCTGGCTGCGGCAACCGCTGGTGCAGGCATGGGGCCGCAACGCTGTCGTCGCGATGGAGGCCGTGCAGGCCCGGACACCGCCGCTGGATCTGACCGCCAAAGGCGATGCGCAGGCGGTGGCCGACGCCGTGGGTGGCACGGTTCTGCCGACCGGGTCTGTGCGCCTGACCGATGCGGGGCAGGTCACGCAACTACCCGGCTTTGTCGCGGGGGACTGGTGGGTGCAGGATGTGGCGGCGGCGCTGCCCGTGCGCCTTCTGGGTGATCTGACGGGTCTGCGGGTGCTGGATCTGTGTGCGGCACCGGGGGGCAAAACCCTGCAACTGGCCGCCGGCGGTGCCGATGTGACGGCTATTGATTCGTCCGCCTCGCGCATGGGGCGGGTCGCGCAGAACCTGACCCGCGTCGGGTTGCAGGCGCTGACAGAGGTGTCGGATGCCTTTGACGTCACAGGCGAATGGGATGTCGTCGTGCTGGATGCGCCCTGCAGTGCCACAGGCACCCTGCGGCGTCACCCCGACCTGCCCTATGCCAAGGACGGGGCAGAATTCGGCGATCTGATCGACCAGCAGGGCGGGTTGATCGACCATGCCCTGACCCTTGTGCGGCCCGGCGGCCGGTTGCTGTTCTGCACCTGTTCGCTGTTGCCCGACGAAGGCGAAGTGCAGATCGAAGAGGCCCTGTCCCGGCACCCGGATGTGCAGGCCGACCGGGCGGCGCTGGCCTGTCCCGGCGTCGATCCTGACTGGATCACCGAAGAAGGCGGTCTGCGCCTGCGCCCGGATCATTGGGCGGATATCGGCGGCATGGACGGATTTTACATGGCAGTCCTGACAAAGCCTGCGTGACTTGGGCGCGCGGGCGCGATACCCTTCGACCAAGAAGAATGCGACACCGCAACCAGAGGCAGCAGATTGACCGACCCGGACACATGGCGCGCCCGTCGCAGGGTGTTCATGGATCGCGCCCATGCGCGGTGGGCGGCGCGGGCGCGTCCTGTCACGGGTTTTGTCTCTCAGCCGGAACCGCGCAGCATCGGTCATTTTGCCCGCGGGCGGCAGTTGCTGGCGGGCAATTTCCTGTTTGCCGGCATGTTGACGACCGCCCCCGGCGGGTCGATCTGGCAGGCGATGGGCGATCGCGCGGCGGTGGATCAGGAATTGCACAGTTTTGGCTGGCTGGACGATCTGGCCGCCGTGGGCGATGTCCGCGCCCGGCACGCGGCACAGGCCTGGGTCGGGGAATGGATCGACAGTTTCGGTGACGGGACCGGGCCGGGGTGGACCCCTGATCTGACCGGGCGGCGGCTGATCCGCTGGATTTCCCACGGGCTGTTCTTGTTGCGCGGACAGGACAAGGCCGGGCAGGCACGGTTTTTCCGGTCGATGGGACAGCAGACGCTGTTCCTGTCGCGACGCTGGCGCGCGACCCGCCCCGGTCTTGCCCGGTTCGAGGCACTGGCGGGCATGGTCTATGCCGGGCTGTCGCTGGAAGGGATGCAGCGCCTGACCGCCCCCGCGATCCGGGCACTGGCGGCTGATTGTGCGGTCCAGATCCGCCGCGACGGCGGGATCGAGACCCGCAATCCCGAAGAGTTGCTGGATATCCTGACCTTGTTGCACTGGGCGCAGGGGGCGATCCTGTCCGCAGGCCAGCCGGTGCCGGAATCGCTGACGGCGGCCATTGGCCGGATTGGTCCGACCCTGCGGGCCTTGCGTCACGCGGACGGGGGCCTTGCGCGGTTTCACGGCGGCGGGCGCGGGCTGGACGGGCGGCTGGATCACGCGCTGTCGCTGACCGCCGGACGCCGCAACATCGGTGATGCGCAATGCATGGGTTATGCCCGGATTGCTGCGGGCCGCACGACCCTGATCGCCGATGCCGCCCGCCCGCCGGACGGGCAGGCGTCGCTGAACGCCCACGCCTCGACCCTTGCGATCGAGGTGACATCCGGGCGGCGGCCGCTGATCGTCAGTTGTGGATCGGGCAACAGTTTCGGTGCGGACTGGCGCCGGGCCGGGCGGGCGACGCCCAGCCATTCGACCCTTGGGATCGGTGGCTATTCGTCGTCGCGGCTGGGGCCTGCGCAGCGGACAGACGGCATCGCACAGGAAATGCTGGTTGATCTGCCGGATGTGGTGAATTGCATCCTGACGCGGCTGGACGACGGACGGCGGGCAGAGTTGTCGCACGACGGCTTCCGCCCGACCCACGGTCTGACCCATGCCCGCACGCTGGAACTGACCACCGACGGGCGCGGGCTGGCGGGTGAGGATCTGCTGACCACGCTGGATGCGCCGGACAAGGCCCGGTTCGACCGCGCCCTTGATGCCAGCGGTTTGCAGGGTGTCACCTTTGCGATCCGGTTCCATCTGCATCCCGATGTCGATGCGGTCGTCGATCTGGGCGGGGCGGCGGTGTCGATGGCGCTGAAATCCGGCGAAATCTGGGTGCTGCGCCATGATGGGCACGCCGAATTGCGGCTGGAACCGTCGGTTTATCTGGAAACAGGCCGATTGAAGCCGCGCGCCGCGCAACAGGTGGTTTTATCCGGGGCCGCAATGTCCTATGCGACGCGCATCCGCTGGTCGCTGGCCAAGGCGCAGGACACACCCGATGTGGTCCGTGACCTTGCACCGGCGCGGGGCGCGGATGACGACACAACCGAAACCGGGGACATGACATGACCAATCTGCAACCACTGCGCCGCGCGCTTTTGTCCGTATCCGACAAGACCGGCCTGATCGACCTTGGCCGGGCCCTTGTGGCGCGGGGGGTCGTGCTGCTGTCCACAGGCGGCACCGCAAAGGCGCTGCGCGATGCGGGTCTGGATGTGACCGATGTGGCTGATGTGACCGGGTTCCCGGAAATGATGGATGGTCGGGTCAAGACGCTGCACCCAAAGGTGCATGGCGGACTTCTTGCGCTGCGCGACGACGCGGATCATGTGCAGGCGATGACCGACCACGGCATTGCCGCGATCGATCTTTTGGTTGTAAACCTTTACCCGTTCGAGGCCACGGTGGCCAAGGGGGCGGGTTATGACGATTGCATCGAGAATATCGACATCGGCGGTCCCGCCATGATCCGGGCCGCGGCCAAGAACCACGCCTTTGTGGCGACCGTCGTGGACGTGGCCGATTACGATGCCCTGCTGGCGGAACTGTCGGCCCACGACGGGCAGACCACGCTGGGGTTCCGTCAACGGCTGGCGCAGACCGCCTATGGTCGGACAGCGGCCTATGATGCGGCGGTCAGCACTTGGATGGCGGATGCGGTCGGGGTGGAATTTCCGCGCCGCCGCGCCTTTGCCGGGACGTTGCGGCAGGATCTGCGCTATGGCGAAAATCCGCACCAGACCGCCAGTTTCTATGCGGATGGATCAAACCGCGCCGGGGTCGCGACAGCGGCGCAGCATCAGGGCAAGGATCTGTCCTACAACAACATCAACGACACCGACGCGGCCTTTGAACTGGTGGCGGAATTCGACCCACAGGACGGCCCCGCCGTGGTGATCGTGAAACACGCCAACCCCTGCGGTGTGGCGCGGGGGGCAACCCTGCGAGAAGCTTATCAGAAAGCCTTTGATTGCGACCGCACATCGGCCTTTGGCGGTATCGTCGCCCTGAACATGCCGCTGGACGAAGACACGGCACTGGCGATTGTCGAGATTTTCACCGAAGTCGTCATTGCGCCCGGCGCGTCGGATGCGGCCCGTGCGGTGTTTGCGGCGAAAAAGAACCTGCGCCTGTTGACCACCGATGGTCTGCCGGACCCGCAGGTGGCACAGCTGACCTATCGGCAGGTGGCGGGCGGTCTGCTGGTGCAGGACAAGGATACCGGCAGCGTCGATCTGGAAGACCTGCGCGTCGTGACCAAGGTGCGCCCGACACAGGCGCAACTGGCGGACCTGCGGTTCGCGTGGACCGTGGCCAAGCATGTGAAATCGAACGCCATCGTCTATGTCCGCGACGGCGCGACCGTGGGTGTGGGGGCAGGCCAGATGAGCAGGCTTGATTCCGCCCTGATCGCCGCAAAGAAGGCAGAGCGCATGGCAGAGGCGATGGGGCTGGATCAGCCGCTGACCATCGGATCGGCCGTGGCCTCTGATGCCTTCTTTCCCTTTGCCGATGGCCTGATGGAGGCCGCGGCCGCCGGGGCCACCTGCGTCATCCAGCCCGGCGGGTCGATGCGCGACGCAGAGGTGATTGCCGCCGCAGACGCCGCAGGGATCGCAATGGTCTTTACCGGCATGCGCCACTTTCGTCA
The DNA here is from genome assembly GCA_038225335.1 of Rhodobacterales bacterium. Taxonomy (GTDB): domain Bacteria; phylum Pseudomonadota; class Alphaproteobacteria; order Rhodobacterales; family Rhodobacteraceae; genus Loktanella. The sequence continues at coordinate 30,124 of JBBREW010000001.1, read as the reverse complement.
CTAGGAGGCGCCACGATGCGTTTGGTTTTCTGGGCCGGGTTCTGGACCTTTTTGCTGGATCAGGCGACGAAATATCTGGTCGTGCACTGGATGGATCTGATGACCCAGCAGCAGATCGACATTCTGCCGCCGTTTCTCGTGTTCCAGATGGCGTGGAACCGCGGCGTCAATTTCGGCCTTGGGGCCGGGGCCGATGCGCGCTGGGTTCTGATTGGTATCGCGATCGTGATTTCTGTCGGCGTGCTGGCATGGCTGTGGCGCACGGGCGGGACAAAGTGGACCTATATTGCCGCGGGGCTGTTGGTCGGCGGTGCGCTGGGCAATGTGGTAGACCGCATCCTTTATGGCGCGGTTGCGGATTTCATCAACATGTCGTGCTGCGGGATCAACAATCCCTTTGCCTTCAACGTGGCCGATGTGGCGATCTTTGCCGGTGCTTTGGGTCTTGCCTTTTTGCCCGATGGCCAGCCGAAAAAAGCGCCGCCGTCAAAGGACCGTCCCCCAAGGATCCGCTAAGTCGCGCGCGTCGCAGCGACTGCGTGACGCGCCGCCTGCGATGCGCTATGTGATGTGAAACCCTGAGAAAGAGTGCGTGATGCTGCGAACGGTGATCGGAATGTTGGCCTTTGCCGGGCTTGCCAGTTGCAGCCTTCTGGGGGGGCGTGCGCCCGCGCCGATCGAACTTTACGTGGAACCGGCGCAGCCTTTGGTCATTCCGGCGACCAATGCCTTGCCCGCGCCGACACCGGGCGGTGTCAATCCGGCCAGTCCCAACCCGGAACCCCGCGCGCTGGCGGGTCTGGGCGGTCCCGTGATGCCGCCGCCCCGGCGCTGACCGGTCCGCATGACGCGCCTTCACAAGCGCGTTTGCCACATTGCAGTTGTGATGCCTGCGGTTAGGGTGGTGCGGTGCCGGACCTGCCGCGCCGGGCCATGACCAGCAAGGACATCATGACACGATTTCTTTTCGCGCTTTTCACCGTTCTGGGGGCTGCCGCCACGGCGCAGACCGCCCCGGTCCCCGATGCGCCCCCCGTCGACAGTGCCACGCAAACCACCGTGACGACCGATATGCCGGTCGAGGAGGGGGTGACGACATTCACCCTTGATAACGGGATGGAGGTCGTCGTGATCGAGGATCACCGCGCCCCCGTCGTGGTGCAGATGGTCTGGTATCGCGCCGGGTCCGCCGATGAACTGGTCGGCCAGTCAGGCGTCGCGCATTTTCTGGAACACCTGCTGTTCAAGGGGACAGAAACACTGGAACCGGGTGAGTTTTCCGCCACCGTGGCGGCCAACGGCGGGTCGGACAACGCCTTTACCAGCTTTGATTATACCGCCTATTTCCAGCGTGTCGCGGCGGACCGCCTGCCTTTGATGATGCAGATGGAAAGCGACCGGATGGCAAACCTGCAACTGTCCGAAGGCGACATCGTCACCGAACGCAGCGTGATCCTCGAGGAGCGCAACCAGCGCGTTGAAAACAACCCCGGTGCGCTGGCGCAGGAACAGTTCCGCGCGGCCCAGTATCAGAACCACCGTTATGGCGTGCCGATCATCGGCTGGCAGCACGAAATGGCAGAACTGAGCCTGGAGGATGCCCTGTCGTTCTATCGCCTGAACTATTCACCCAACAACGCGATTCTGATCGTGGCGGGTGATGTGGAACCGGACGCGGTGCGCGCCCTGGCGGAACAGTATTACGGCGTGATTGCACCGGAACCCGACCTGCCACAGCGGCTGCGTCCGCAAGAGCCACCGCAGATTGCACCGCGCCGCATCACCTATACCGATCCGCGGGTCAGCCAGCCTTATGTCGTGCGGACCTATCTGGCGACCGAACGCAACACGCAGGAACAGGAAACGGCAGCGGCACTGGTCTATCTGGCGGAATTGCTGGGCGGGTCTTCGTTTACATCCGCGCTGGGCCGCGCGCTGCAGTTCGACACACAGACGGCGGTCTATGCCGGGGCCAGCTACAGCCCGTCCAGCCTTGATACCTCTACCTTTGCGCTGCAGGTCGTGCCCGCAGCGGGCGTCACTCTGTCAGAGGCAGAGGCCGCGATGGATCAGGTTGTGCTGGATTTCATGGACAGCGACATCGACCCTGCCGCCCTTGACCGCATCCGGGTGCAGCTGAAGGCGCAGGAAATCTATGCGCTTGATAACGTGCAGGGGCGGGCGCAACGCTATGGCACGGCCTTGACCCAAGGGCTGACCGTGGCCGATGTGCAGGCATGGCCGCAGATATTGCAGGATGTCACCGCAGACCAGATCAAGACCGCCGCCGCAGAGGTGTTCAATCTGAACCAGTCGGTGACCGGCTGGGTCGTCGCCACGCAGGAGCAAGCCCAATGATGATGCGTTTCGCACTGACGGTCTGTCTGGCCGTATCCGCGTCGATCGCGCAGGCTGCGGTCGATATCCGTCAGGTCACATCGCCCGGCGGGATTACCGCTTGGCTGGTGCAGGACGACAACATTCCCTTTACCGCGCTGGATATCCGCATCCGGGGCGGTGCCGCGCTTGACGTGCCCGGCAAACGCGGTGCCACGAACCTGATGATGGCCCTGATCGAAGAAGGCGCCGACGACATGGACGCGCTGGCCTTTCAGACCAAAAGAGAAGAGCTGGCCGCAAGTTTCGGTTTCGACGCCGGTGACGACATGGTGTCGGTCTCGGCACAGTTCCTGACCGAAAACCGCGATGCGGCCATTGATCTGCTGCGGGCGGCACTGGTCAATCCCCGGTTTGACATGGACGCCATCGACCGGGTGCGCAGTCAGGTTCTGGCCAATATCGCCAGCGATGCCAAATCGCCGAATGCGATCGCCAGCGCCACATTCGATGCGGCAGCCTTTGGTGACCATCCTTACGGGTCGTCCCTGTCGGGGACCGTGGACAGCGTGACGGCATTGACCCGCGACGATATCCAGACCGCGCATGCCAATGCCCTGACGCGGGACCGGTTGTATGTGGGTGTCGTGGGCGACATCACGCCAGAGGAACTGGGACCGATGCTGGATTATCTGCTGGGTGATCTGCCGGACACCGGGCCACCCCTGCCGGACACGGCCGCCTATGATCTGACCGGTGGTGTGACGGTCGTGCCGTTCGATACGCCGCAGGCCGTGGCGCTGTTCGGTCATACGGGCATTGCCCGCGACGATGACGACTACATGGCTGCCTATATCCTGAACGAAGCATTGGGGGCCGGTGGGTTTGAATCCCGCCTGATGCAGGAGGTGAGAGAGAAGCGCGGTCTGACCTATGGCGTCAGCACCTATCTTGTGCCGAAATTCCACGGTGAATTGATCCTTGGGCAGGTCGCATCCGCCAATGCGACCATCGCAGAAGCGACAGAGGTCATCCGCGCCGAATGGGCGCGCATGGCCAATGACGGCATGACGCAGGACGAGCTGGACCGGGTGAAAACCTATCTGACCGGTGCTTATCCGTTGCGGTTCGACGGCAACGCCGACATTGCATCCATTCTTGTGGGGATGCAGGTCATCGGTCTGCCGCCCGAATATGTGATCGACCGGAATGACATGCTGAATGCGGTCACACTTGATGATGTGAATCGCGTGGCCCGCGCATTGCTGCAACCCGATGCCCTGCACTTTGTCGTCGTAGGGCAGCCAGAGGGATTGGCCTCCAGCGATTGAACTGCCCGCTACGCGGGGGGGAATGTGCCATTTCCCCCCTCGTAGAATCGGCGCTGGTCATGCTATCCCTAGTGGCATGTCAATGACCGCCCCCCAGATGCGCCATGCGCAGCGCCCGGATGCCCGGCCCGTGATCCGCCAGCTGGACGAAGCCGCGATCAACCGGATCGCCGCAGGCGAGGTGGTGGAACGCCCCGCCGCCGCGGTCAAGGAACTGGTTGAAAACAGCATCGACGCCGGTGCAGGTCGGGTCGACATCACGATTGCCGATGGCGGCAAGACCCTGATCCGGGTGGTGGACGACGGATGCGGGATCGCGGGCGATGATCTGCCGCTGGCCCTGTCCCGCCATGCCACGTCAAAGACGAACGGGACCGATCTGCTGAACATCCACTCTTTCGGGTTCAGAGGCGAGGCCTTGCCGTCGCTGGGGGCCGTGGGTCGTCTGACGATCACCAGCCGGGCCACAGGGTCTGACAGTGCCGCAATGGTGCATGTGGCGGGCGGGCGCATGGGGGCCGTGACGCCTGCTGCACTGACCCGTGGCACGCAGGTCGATCTGGCCGATCTGTTCTATGCCACGCCCGCACGGCTGAAATTCCTGCGCACCGACCGGGCGGAAACGCAGGCTGTTGTCGATGTGATCCGCCGTCTGGCGATGGCGGAACCTTTTGTGACCTTTGTCCTGCGCGATGCCTCTGGCGGGGATACCCGTGTCCTGTTCCGGGCAGACGGCGAAACCGGCGACATGTTCGATGCGTTGAACGGGCGGCTGCGGGCGGTGCTGGGGCGCGATTTCGCCGACAATGCCCTGCCCCTTGACGCGGAACGCGACGGGTTTCACCTGACGGGTTTTGCTGCCCTGCCGACCTTTTCCAAAGGTGCCGCCGTCGCGCAATACCTGAACGTCAATGGCCGTCCGGTGCGCGACCGGATGCTGCTGGGCGCGTTGCGCGCCGCGTATATGGATGTGATGTCGCGCGACCGGCACCCGGTGGCCTGCCTGTTCATCGACTGTGACCCGGTGCTGGTTGATGTGAATGTCCACCCCGCGAAATCAGAGGTGCGGTTCCGTGATCCGGCCTGCGTGCGCGGCCTGATCGTGTCCGGCATCCGGCAGGCGCTTGCACAGGCGGGCCATCGCAGTGCGACGACTGTGGGTCACGCGGCCCTGGGTGCGATGACCCCGACGCCGGGTCCGCGCGTCTATCAGATGGACCGCCCCGGTGCGGTGCCCCGGTTCACGGCGGCGTCGATGACCTTTCAGTCGGGGTTTGCGGAACAGCCCTCTGCCCGGATCGACGCGCCGACACCCGGTCCGGCAGAGGCGGCAGACGAACAACTGCCGTTGGGGGCTGCGCGGGCGCAACTGCACGAAAACTATATCCTGTCCCAGACGGCGACCGGGTTGGTGATCGTGGATGCCCACGCGGCCCAAGAAAGGTTGGTTTACGAACGGCTGAAACAGCAATCCGCAGTGGCAGGGGTGGCGGCGCAGGCCCTGTTGATCCCCGACATCATTGATCTGTCGCCCGTTGACGCCGATCTGTTGCTGGGTGTCGCGGATGATCTGGCGCGGCTGGGGCTGACCATCGAACCCTTTGGCGGGTCTGCGATCGCCGTGCGCGAAACGCCCGCCATTCTGGGCACCGTGGACGCGCGGCGGCTGGTGCTGGATGTGTTGGATGCCTTGCAGGACGGGGCCGATGTGGCCCCCTTGCAGGCGCGGATCGACGCGATCCTGTCGCGGATGGCCTGTCACGGGTCCGTGCGGACCGGGCGGCGCATGTCCGGGCCGGAAATGAACGCCCTGCTGCGCGACATGGAGGCGACGCCTTTGTCGGGGCAATGCAACCACGGGCGGCCCACATCCGTCACGCTGTCGCTGGCCGATATTGATCGGCTGTTCGGGCGCACATGACCGGTGCCGATCTGATCGCACTGGCGCGGGACCATCCGTGGATTGTGGCCGTGGTGGTTCTTGTCCTGCTGGGCGCTGCGGTGCTGCACCGCAGGCAGCGCCGGTCGCTGGACAATCTGACGGCCCGCATGGCCGACCTGTCGGACTATATGCAGGCGCTGGGGCACACGCAGACTCAGCTGGGGGCGAATATCCGCACGGTGGCGGACACGCAGGTGGTTGCACAGACCCAGGTGCTGGGTGTGCTGGAACGCCGTCTGGCCGATGTGCAGGCCGGCATGACCGAAACCCTGACCGGATCGGCGGAAAAATCGACCAAGCAGCTGACCGAACTTCAGGAACGGCTGGCGACCATCGACCGCGCGCAGGCCAATATCGAAAAGCTGTCCGGCGATGTCCTGTCGTTGCAGGACATCCTGTCGAACAAGCAGCGCCGGGGCCTGTTCGGTGAAATCCAGTTGACCGATATTGTCGGCAAGGCGTTGCCGCCGGACAGTTTCACGTTGCAGCACACCCTGTCGAACGGCAAGCGGGCGGATTGTCTGGTGCATCTGCCAAACCCGCCCGGCCCCTTGGTCATCGACGCGAAATTTCCGCTGGAAGCCTACGAGGCGCTGGCCGCCGCCGACACGCGGGATGCACAGGCGCAGGCGCTGCGGGCCTTTGGCTATGCCGTGCGCAAGCATATCCGCGACATCAGCGAGAAATACATCATCGAGGGAGAGACCGCCGACGGCGCGGTCATGTTCCTGCCGTCAGAGGCGGTTTATGCCGAACTGCACGCCCGTCTGCCCGAAGTGGTGCGCGCGGGTTTCGATGCCCGCGTCTGGATCGTGTCGCCCACGACCTGCATGGCGACCCTTAACACCATGCGTGCCATTCTGAAGGATGCACGGATGCGCGAACAGGCGGGGGCGATCCGCACCGCCCTGCGCCATCTGCACCGGGATGTGGAAATTATCACCGAAAAGGCAGGCAAGCTGGAAACCCACCTGCGGCAGGCCGGCGAGGATGTGGCCGGGGTGCTGACGGCAGCCACGCGGGCCGGCAAGCGGGCCGACAGGCTTGACAACTTTGACTTTGAAGAACTGACACCCACGTCTGTAGCCACGCCATTGCCTCTTGCGCCACGACAGGCCAGCGGCCAAGACTGAACCCATGGACCCAAGGATGATGCCAATGAAACTTCCCCTGATTGCCTCCGCCGCGCTGGCCTTGTCGTTGGCCGCCTGTAGTGGACCGTTGTCGGATGGTCCGGTGGCCACCGTCGCTGCCTTTAACGATGCGTTTTTCGACACGCCGTTCGACACCGGGGCGGTGTCCGTGCTGGTCAGGGACGCCAATCCCTTGCGCGTGATCCAGACCTATACGATGGTGCCCTGCCGCGAAGGCGCGGCGATCTGCGGTGGATCGGCAAAAGGTCCTGCCGGTGTGCTGACGCTTCAGGACGGACAGTACATCGTGACCGGGGCCTATCCGGGCCGGACATTCTATCTGGACCGCAACGGTGACGGGTTCATGGGCGTGGGCACGCCGGGGGCGGATCAGGTGCTGGTCCCGCTGGCCTGGAACTGACCCTGCGACAGTTGACCACAACGGGGCGGCGCAACTTCTTGATACAGGGTCGCGTGCCTGTGTCAGAAGCGATGCACCCCACACCCAGTCCGCGCCGGAGTCGACACCCTGATGCCATTTGAAACTGCACCCGCCTTGCCCCGCAAGATCGCTGTGATCGGGGCCGGGATTTCCGGCATGGGTGCGGCCCATGCCCTGTCACCCGATCACCACGTCACCCTGTTCGAAGCCTGCCCCCGCCTGGGAGGCCATGCACGGACCCGGATGGCGGGCCCTGCGGGCGACACGCCGGTCGATACCGGGTTCATCGTGTTCAATTATGCCAACTATCCGCTGCTGACCGCGCTGTTCGATCATCTGTCGGTGCCCGTCGTCAAAAGCAACATGAGCTTTGGCGCGTCCTTTGACGGGGGGCGACTGGAATATGCGCTGACCTCGCTTGACGCCTTGTTCGCGCAGCGGCGCAACGCGGCCAATCCGTTGTTCCTGCGCATGATCCGCGACATCCTGCATTTCAACAAGCACGGCTTGGCCGCCAGCGCCAATTCCGATCTGACGATCCGCGAGCTGATGTTGAAACTGGGGCTGTCCGCCTATTTCCGCGATCATTACCTTTTGCCGTTTTCCGGCGCGATCTGGTCCACGCCAAAGGAAAAGATACTGGATTTCCCGGCCTATGCCCTGCTGCGGTTTTTCGACAACCACGCGCTGCTGGGGGCCACCGGGCAGCACCAGTGGTACACCGTCGATGGCGGCAGCATCCAGTATGTGCAGCGTCTGGCGGCCGATCTGGCGCGGCGCGGGGTCGATATCCGTCTGTCCACGCCCGTGGCCGGTGTGCGGCGCAGCCCGCAGGGTGTGCAGGTCCGCGCGATGGGGACAGAGTGGGAAGATTTCGACGAGGTGATCTTTGCCAGCCATTCCGACGACGCGCTGGCCCTGCTGGCCGATGCCTCGCCTGCGGAACGCGATATGCTGGGGGCCGTGCGGTATCAGCCGAACCGTGTCGTGCTGCATTCCGACACCGCGATCATGCCCAAACGCCGCAAGGTCTGGGCATCGTGGATTTACACAGAGGATGCGTCGAAAAAGACCGACCAGATTGATCTGACCTATTGGATGAACTCGCTTCAGCCTTGGTTGGGGCCGCAGGATTACATGGTGACGCTGAACACGACCCGCAGCATCCGCGAGGACCTGATCTGGGACGAAACCAGCCTGCGTCACCCGGTCTATGATACCGCCGCACTGGCGGCGCAGGGGCAGATGCGGGCGATGAACGGCACCAACCGCACATGGTTCTGCGGGGCGTGGATGAAGAACGGCTTTCACGAAGACGGACTTGCATCCGCCCACGACGTTGTCACCGCGCTGAACGCCGCGACCCGGCAGGACATGGCGGCAGAGTGACCGGGATCGACCACATTGCGGGTCAGACCTTTCACGGACGCAAGGGCGCGGTGCGCAACACGTTCCGGTATTCCATCGACTATGTGATCTGCGATGCGGATGCCGATCTGGCAGGGCCACGGTTATTCGGCCGCAACCGGCGCGGCGTCATGGCGTTGCACGACTGCGATCACGGCGGGACCGTCGGTGCCGGGCAGGGGACGGTGTGGGTCCGACAGGTCTTGTCGGCGCATGGCATCTCGCTGGGCGGGCGGATTGATCTGTTGGCGCAGCCCCGCGTGTTGGGGCATGTGTTCAACCCTGTCAGTTTCTGGTTGATCCACGACGATGCGGGCGTGATGCGCTGTGTCATCGCAGAGGTGGGCAACACCTTTGGCGACCGCCATTCCTATTTGTGCCGCCTGCCTGACCTTGCACCGATCACCGCTGACAGCGTTCTTGCGGCTGACAAGATCTTTCACGTCTCGCCGTTTCAACCCATCGCGGGCGGCTATACGTTCCGGTTCGATATCACCCCCGACGCGGTGGATATCCGCATTGATTATACCCGCGGCGCAGGGGGGCTGGTCGCTACCCTGACGGGGCAGCGGCGGCCGCTGACCGATGCCGGTATCCTGCGGGCGATCCTGCGGCGTCCGTTCGGGTCGCGACGGGTGCTGGCCCTGATCCATTGGCAGGCGATAAAGCTGTGGTGGAAGGGCGCCACGTTCCGCCGCTGGTCCAAACCACCCAAGGACGAGGTGTCGTGACCCGTCTGCCCGCCTATGCGCTGTTCGCGGCCATCATCAGCGGGGCGGGCCTGCCGATCTATATCTATGCGCCGAAATACTATGCCGATACCTATGGCGTCAGCCTGACCGCCCTTGGCGCGTTGCTGGCGGCGTTGCGGCTGGTCGACGTGGTGCAGGACCCGGTGCTGGGCTGGATCAGCGAACGTCTGGACCGGCGCAAGGCGCTGGCAGTGACGGGCGGGGTCGTGCTGCTGGCGCTGTCGATGCTGGGGCTGTTCGCGGTGCCGCCGCCAATCGCACCGCTGGTGTGGTTCGGGTTGACGATCACGGCGCTGTTCAGCGCGTTTTCGTTCCTGACCATCAATTTCTATGCGCAGGGCATAGCCAAGGCAGGGGCCGGGGATGATGGCCATGTCCGGCTGGCCGCGTGGCGCGAGACCGGCGCGTTGCTGGGTATCTGCGCCGCGGCCATCGCGCCGACCTTCTTGATGGGGGCGGTTGCTGCACCCTTTGCGGTTTTTGCGGTGGGGTTTGCGGTGCTGGCCCTGCTGGCGGCGGCGACCATGTGGGGCGAGTGGAAAGGCCGCACGGTCGCAGAGCCCACGCAGATCCGCACGATCCTGCAAGATGCACTGACCCGTCGCCTGTTGTTGCTGGCACTGGTGAACGCCACGCCGCTGGCGGTGTCGTCCACCTTGTTCCTGTTCTATGTGGACAGCCGCCTGAACGCCCCCGGCTGGGAAGGGCCGTTGCTGGTCCTGTTTTTTCTGGCGGCGGCGGTATCGTCGCCGATCTGGTCCGCGCTGGCGCGCAGATACGGGGCGAAACCGGTGCTGCTGGCCGCCATGGTGCTGGCCGTTGCGTCATTCGGGTATACCCTGCGGCTGGGGGCTGGGGATCAGGTGGCCTTTGCCGTGGTCTGTGTGCTGTCTGGGGCCTCCATCGGGGCCGATCTGACCCTGTTGCCCGCGATGTTTGCCCGCCGCATGGCGGTGGTGTCCCCCAATGGCGGGCAGGGGTTCGGGCTGTGGTCGCTGGTCAACAAACTGACACTGGCCTTTGCCGCTGCTTTGCTGTTGCCATTGCTGGAACGGTCCGGTTTTGTGTCCGGGGGCGACAACCCGCAGGCGGCGCTGACCTTGCTGACATGGCTTTATGCCGGCATCCCCTGTGGGCTGAAACTGCTGGCGATTGCGCTGTTGTCCGCGACCCGGCTTGAGGACCGCTGACCCCACCCTATCTGTGATGGACACCGGACAGGAGAATATGACGTGGACTGGCAAGGCAAAAGATACTGGATCGTCGGCGCAAGCGAAGGGCTGGGCCGCGCCCTTGCCCATCAACTCAGCAAGATCGGCGTCGAAGTGATTGTATCGGCCCGGTCCGAAGACCGCCTGCGGTCATTGGTGGCCGAATTGCCCGGCAAGGCGTCGTGGGTCACCGTGGATGTCGCGGATCTGAAAGACGTCGAACGGGCCCGGGCAGAGGTGGGTGACATTGACGGCGTGGTCTATCTGGCCGGGGTCTATTGGCCGATGCAGGCGTCCGAGTGGGACAACGCGCAGGCAGAGGCGATGGCCAATGTGAATTATCTGGGGGCCAGCCGGGTCGTCGGCAGCGTGATCAAGGATTTCACCCGGCGCGACCGGGGCCATGTTGTCCTGACCAGCAGCCTGACAGCGTTTCGCGGTCTGCCCGGCAGCATCGGTTACACCGCGTCAAAGGCGGCGATCATGAGCCTGGCCGAATGCATGTATGCCGATTTGCGCAAGACGGGGGTGCAGGTGCAGGTGGTCAATCCGGGCTTCATCAAGACCCAGCTGACCGAAAAGAACGACTTCAACATGCCGTTCATCATGGAACCCGAAGACGCCGCCCGCGCCGTGTTCGAACACATGAACGATACGCCACGGTTCAAGAAAAGCTTTCCCATGCTGTTTTCATGGGTGTTCCGGCTGTCGCAGTTTCTGCCGGACTGGGCCTATTACGGGATTTTCAAGCCCAAGTCCTGACGCACGCCGCGCGTAAGGTAGCCGCGCGCGTCAGGCAACCGCGCGCGCGAACAAGGATCCGGCGCGCGCCCAGACGTCCGAGGAAGGCGTTGCCAGATGCGGCAGCAGTTGGTCCGCGAAATCCTGCGACGATTCCAGCGGCATCAAAGAGGGCAGGTTGTCGATGGCGGTGACATCCAGCACGGGCTGGTCGTGCACCCGCAAGGCAGGCGCGTCCCATGTGGTGACACGGTCATAGACCTTGATCGGGGAAAAATCGCTGTCGGGGTCGCAGGCGATGTCCCCGATGACGGACAGCGTGCGGTCCGCCACCTTGGCGCTGGCAGGCACGAACACGGGGGTTCCCGGCCGGGCCAGAATGCAGTTCAGGAACAGCGTGTGGGTCAGAACCTGCGGGAAGGGGCCGCCCGATGCGGTTTCCGCCATGTCCCACAGGGACGTGGCCACCCCCATGTCACGGCACAGATCGGCAGCCCCGGTGCCGACGCGGCCCAGCGCGCCAATGATCAGCGCCGTGGGGCGTTCCGTGCCGATGCGGACAAGGTCACCCTGCATGTCGGCCAGCAGATGCGCGCGCGACGCGGCGGCGCGGATCGGGCCCATGACCTGCCCGCGCTGTTGCGCCATCCACGCCATCAGGCTGACTGCGGCCCCCGCATACCCCGCCCAATAGCCAAAGGCCGCCACCCGCCGCCCCGCGTCATCGACAAGATATTCCAGATCCAGCAGGCGACCGCCCCCGGCGCGAAAGCGGTCCAGCAGGATGCGCCCGTCCGGTTGCCCCTTGAAGGCGTGGCCGAACATGATGTGGGTATGCCGCAGCGGCGTGCCATCGGCGGGCAGTTCCTTCAACCCAAAGATCAGGGCATCCGTGGGGGCATCGGTCCATGATCCTTCCGGCGCGATCGTGGCCCCGGCGGCACGGTAGCCGTCGATGGGGACAATGCGTTGCCGGCTGTCCTCGACCGTGACGCGCATCCCTTGACGGATCAGGGCGGTGACGCCTTCGGGCATGATGCCGACGCGGGCCTCGTGGTCACGGGATTCGGCGCGGACCCACAGATGTGTCATGCCAGAACCCCCTTTGTCCGGGCGGCCTGAACCGATGGGCGTGCGTCCATCAGGGCCTGATGCGCCGACAGTTTCGGATAGGCGGTCAGGTCGATCTGCAAGCGCAGGGCAAAGCGGGTCAGTATGTAAAGCCACGGATCGGCCAGCGAATAATCACCGCCGATGGCAAATGGCGCCAGCGGCAGCGTCGCATCCAGATAGGCCAGCGACGCGGCCATCGTCTGTGGGGCCTTGGCTGACATGTCGGCCCATGACGCCGCGTTGTCCGCCCAGCGGGCCCCGCGCAGGGCATGGGCAAAGTTCACGTGCAACGTGGCTGCAAGGTAATACATCACCTCGCGCATCCGGGCGGCCTGAAACGGGTCACCCGGGATCAGATGCGGGCCGTGTGCCGCCGCCAGATAGTCAAGGATCGCACCGGTTTCTGTCAGCACGCCATGGGGTGTTTCCAGCACAGGCACCCGGCCTTTGGGGTTCAGGGCAAGGTGCGACGGCGACTGTTGCCCCTGCGTCGTGAAATCGACCAGCACCGGCGTGTAATCCAGTTCCAGATCCTCAAGGAGGATCGCGATGACGGCGGCGACAGTCATCGGATTGTGATGCAGTGTCAGCATGGCAGGCCTTTCACGGGCGGGATTCAATAGACGGTGCGCTGCGCCGCGCGTGCAGCGGTATCCAGATGCGGCGCGCTGTTATAGCAGGTCAGCAAGGGGCCATGATCGGTGATCTGGATGCGATGCACAGAGGTGTTCATGATCGGCAGCGCAATGCGGGCCATCTGCGGGATATCAAGGCCCAGCACATCGGAAATGGCCTGCGCGATGATCCCGCCAGAAGACACGCAAAGCACCCGGCGCCCCGGTTGGGCCGCCATGGCCATCACCTCTGCCACCCGCGTGCGAAAGGTGTTGTAGGTTTCCGCGCTGCCGATTTCGCCTTGGCGCCATGCGGTCAGGGTGGCGGGGAAATGGGTCACGAAATCATCGGGTCCGGTCCGACCCGCGCCATGCACGGCCTTCATGTCATGGGTCAGGTCATAATAGGCGATCTCGTTCAGGCGCGGATCGGTCATGGCACCGGCATACCCCAGCCCCGCGACCGTTTCGCGCTGCCTGCGCAAGGATCCGGACACGACCAGATCGTAGTCGCGGTCGTGTTCGCGCATCCAGGCCCCCAGCCAGGCGGCCTGTTCATGCCCAAGGTCCGACAGGCGGTCATACTCTTCTTCGGTTGTGGCGGCAGAATTGGCCTGCCCGTGGCGGACCAGCGTGATTTCACCCATGTGCGGCACCTTTCCTTTTGCGCAAGGGGTTAAGGCGTTGCGCCGGCCTTGGCAACGGTGGGCGATGAGGTGGGGCCGGACCCTCCGGGGGGAGTATTTGGGGAAAAAGCGAAGCGGGGGGCGTCACGCAGGGGTGTGACCGCAGACCCTTGTTTACTGATTCGCGGCATGAAAGTGATAGGGATCAGGGACAAGACGGATGGGTGAGTGATGCAGGTCGACACGCTGCTGCGCGAGGTTTTTGGATTCGACGGGTTCCGGCCCGGTCAGGAAGACATCGTGGATGCGGTCGTGGCCGGGCGCAACACCTTGGCCATCATGCCCACCGGCGGGGGGAAATCGCTGTGTTTTCAACTACCGGCGCTGGTCAGGCCGGGTGTGACGGTGGTCATTTCACCCTTGATCGCGCTGATGCGCGATCAGGTGCGGGGATTGAAAGAGGCCGGTGTCGCCGCCGGGGCGCTGACATCCGGCAATACCGAAGAAGAGACAGAGGCGGTCTGGGCCCAGCTTGCCGCCGGCACGCTGAAACTGCTGTATATGGCACCCGAGCGTCTGGCGTCCTTTGGCACCCAGCGTATGCTGCGCGAGGCGAATGTGACCTTGATCGCCGTGGACGAGGCCCATTGCGTCAGCCAGTGGGGCCACGATTTCCGGCCCGATTATCTGCGCATCGGCGAATTGCGCGCGATGCTGGATGTGCCGCTGGCGGCCTTTACCGCGACGGCGGACGCCGAAACGCAGGTCGAGATTGTGGAAAAGCTGTTCGGCGGGGCGGTGCCGGACACATTTCTGCGCGGCTTCGACAGGCCGAATATCCACCTTGCCTTTGCCGTGAAGGACAACCCGCGCACCCAGATCCTGAACTTTGCCGCCGCGCGCAAAGGGCAATCGGGGATCGTGTATTGCGGCACGCGCGCCAAGACAGAGACATTGAGCGCCGCCCTGGGGCAGGCGGGCCACAGCGCCTGTTTCTATCACGGCGGCATGGACGCGGAATCGCGGCGGGATGTGGAACGGCGGTTTCAGCAGGAAGACGGTCTGATCGTGACGGCCACGGTCGCCTTTGGCATGGGGATCGACAAGCCGGATATCCGCTGGGTGGCCCATGCGGATCTGCCGAAGTCGATCGAAGGCTATTATCAGGAAATTGGCCGCAGCGGGCGTGACGGTGAACCGGCGGAAACGCTGACCCTGTATGGGCCGGACGACATCCGTTATCGCCGGACGCAGATCGACGAGGGTCTGGCGCCGCCCGCCCGGCGCGCGGCGGACCATGGGCGGCTGAATGCCCTGCTGGGGCTGGCAGAGGCGCTGACATGCCGCCGCCTGAATTTGCTGCGCTACTTTGGCGAAGACCCGGCCCCCTGCGGCAACTGCGATCTGTGCGATAAACCGGCAGAGACGTTCGATGCGACGACGCCGGTGCGGATGGCCCTGTCGGCGGCCTTGCGGACAGAGGAATGGTTCGGCGCGGGTCATCTGATCGACATCGTGATGGGGGCCGATACCGCCAAGATCCGCGAACGCGGTCATGACGCCCTGCCGACCTATGGGGTGGGCCGCGAATGGGACAAGCGGCAGTGGCAGGCGATCTTTCGTCAGATGATGGGGCGGGATCTGTTCCGCCCTGACCCGGACCGGCACGGTGCCCTGCGGATGACCGACGCGGCCCGGCCGATCCTGCGGGGCGAGGCAACGATCACCCTGCGGCGCGATACGGTGCAGAATGCCAAGTTCAGTCCGGCGGTGCGCGCCATGGTCAGCGAAGAAGACGCGCCCTTGCTGTCCGCGCTGAAGGCCCGCAGACGCGCGCTGGCAGAGGCGGCAGGGGGGCCTGCCTATATCATCTTCAACGACAAGACCCTGATCGAGATGGCGGAACGCAAGCCCGCCACGCTGGACGACATGGCGCGGATCAGTGGCGTCGGGGCGAAAAAGCTGGACAGTTATGGCCGTGCATTTCTGGAGGTGATCGCCGGGGCGGTCGATGCGGTGCATCCGGCCCGGATGAAACTGGCGGGACGCAACGAAGGGGCCGTCTATGACCGGCTGCTGTCCGTGCAGGCCGATCTGTCACGGGGACCCGACGGGCAGGACAAGCCCATGTCGTGTTCCGCGGCACAACTGGCCAAGGTCGCACAATTGCGCAGCGCCGACGCCGTTGCGGTGGCGCGGGTCATCGGTGAACGCCATGCGGCGCGGTTCGGTGACGCGTTTCTGGCGGTTCTGAGCGAGACCTGAACGCCCGCGTCACCGGGCTGCATGCAAACCTGCGGTGTGCGGGGCTGCGACACCCGCGCCGGGTGGCAACCGGCGGTGCGGCTGTTACAAGGGCGCAATTGCCCGGAGGTTCTATGCTTGTCACCCTGTCGCCCGCCAAATCGCTTGACCTGACACCCGTTCCCCTGACGCCGACCCAGCCGGACTTTGCGCCCGATGCGGTGCGGCTGGCAAAAACGATGCGCGGGCAAACGCTGGGTCAGTTGCGCAAGCTGATGGATATTTCCGATGATCTGGCGCGTCTGAACCGCGACCGGTTCCGGGATTTTGTGGCCGATCCGGCGCCAGACGCGGTAAAGCCTGCGGCGTGGATGTTCGACGGCGATACCTATCACGGTTTGCAGGCGGCGTCGTTGGATGCCGACGACATTGCCTTTGCCCAAGGCAGGCTGTGCATCCTGTCCGGGCTTTACGGCATCTTGCGCCCCTTGGACGGAATTCAGCCTTATCGGCTGGAAATGGGCAGCCGGTTGCAGACGCGGCGGGGCAAGACGCTGTATGATTACTGGGGTGACGGGCTGGCCCGCGCCTTGTGTCAACGCGCCGATGCGGTGGGCACCGGGGTCGTCGTCAACTGCGCCAGTCAGGAATATTTTGCCGCTGTGGCGACGCCCGCGTTGCGCCTGCGGGTCATCACCCCGCAGTTCCTGGAAATCAAGGACGGCCGCCCGCGCATGGTGTCGTTTTTTGCAAAGCGCGCGCGGGGGGCCATGGCGCGGTTCATCGTGACCCAGCGGGTGACGGACCCCGCAGGCCTGCGGGATTTCGATGCGGGCGGATACCGTTTCGACGCGGATTTGTCCGACGGGGACACCCTTGCCTTTGTGCGGCCCTATCCGACCTGATGATTTTGCCGATTGTGATGCCGCAAGGCCCCCAAGGCGGGTGACGGACGCGGATCAACACGCTAGGTCTGTGCTGTGCCAAAGGGGGAGCAGCGGCAGGATGGGCGATACGATCACGTTTACACTGGACGGCCAGACCGTCCAGGCCGCATCCGGTCAGACGATCTGGGAGGTCGCACATGGCCGTGGTCTGGTGATCCCGCATCTGTGCCACAAGGATGCGGCGGCCTATCGCCCGGATGGCAACTGTCGCGCCTGCATGGTCGCAGTCGAAGGCGAGCGTAATCTGGTCGCGTCGTGTCTGCGCGAACCGCAGGACGGCATGGTTGTCACGACCGACCGCCCGAGAGAGGTGCAGGCCCGTCGTATGGTGCTGGAACTGCTGCTGGCGGATCAGCCGCCGCAATCACTGGCCCATGACCGGTCCAGCCATCTGTGGGCACAGGCCAATCGGGCCGGGATCACCGACAGCCGCTTTCCTGCGAAACCTGCCCGTCATGTGCCGCTGCTGGACGACAGTCACGTGGCGATGCGCGTGAACCTTGATGCCTGTATCCAGTGCAATCTGTGTGTGCGCGCCTGCCGCGAGGTGCAGGTCAACGATGTGATCGGCATGGCGGGCCGGGGGCATGACAGTTACCCGGTGTTCGACATGGCCGATCCGATGGGCGACAGCACCTGCGTCGCCTGTGGCGAATGTGTGCAGGCCTGCCCGACCGGGGCACTGATGGAAGCCTCTGTGCTTGACGACGCCCAGACCGGCGACCGGGCGGATATCGACAGCGCGGTTGCCAGCGTCTGCCCGTTCTGCGGTGTGGGATGCCAGATCAGCCTGAAGGTGAAAGACGGGCGGATCAAGTATGTCGCAGGTCTGGATGGACCCGCGAACGAAAACCGGTTGTGCGTGAAAGGCCGGTTCGGGTTTGATTACATCCACCACCCCCACCGGTTGACCGTGCCGCTGATCCGGCGGGATGGTGCGCCAAAAGGGCTGAATGTCGATCCTGACAACTGGCAGGACGTGTTCCGACCCGCATCATGGGAAGAGGCGCTGGACGCGGCGGCGCTGGGCCTTGGCGGGTTGCGCGACCGGCGCGGTGGTGCTGCGGTGGCCGGGTTTGGCAGTGCGAAATGCACCAACGAGGAAGCCTATCTGTTCCAGAAACTGATCCGGCAGGGCTTTGGCCACAACAACGTCGATCACTGCACGCGGCTGTGCCATGCGTCATCTGTCGCGGCGCTGATGGAAAATGTAGGCTCCGGGGCCGTGTCGGCGACGTTCAACGAGATCGAAAACGCCGATGTCGCCATCATCATCGGGGCCAATCCGATTGAAAACCACCCGGTGGCCGCCACCTATTTCAAGCAGTTCGCAAAGCGCGGCGGCAAGCTGATCGTCATGGACCCGCGGGGGCAGGCGCTGAAACGCCACGCAAGCCATATGTTGCAGTTCAAGCCCGGCACCGATGTCGCCATGCTGAATGCGATCTGCAACGTGATCGTCACCGAAAAGCTGTTCGATGCGGATTACATCGCGGCCCAGACCGAAGGCTGGGAGGCGGAACAGGCGCATCTGCGCGATTTCGACCCGGACCGGATGGCAGCGGTCTGCGGCATTGACGCGGATATGTTGCGCGATGTGGCCCGCACATTTGCGGGTGCGCGGTCGGCGATGATCTTCTGGGGCATGGGGGTCAGCCAACACATCCACGGCACCGACAACGCCCGCTGTCTGATTTCGCTCGCGCTGATGACGGGGCAGATCGGGCGGCCGGGGACGGGGCTTCATCCGTTGCGCGGCCAGAACAATGTGCAGGGGGCGTCCGATGCGGGTCTGATCCCGATGTTCCTGCCCGACTATCAGCCGGTATCGGATGCCACGCTGCGCGCCCGGATCGAAGGCATCTGGGGCGGCGGTTCGATCAATGCTGAAAAAGGCCTGACCGTCACCGAAATTCTGGACGCCGTCCACGCCGGGCAAATCCGGGGGATGTATATCCTTGGCGAAAACCCCGCGATGTCGGACCCTGACCTTGACCATGCCCGGGGCGCATTGGCCAAGCTGGAATGTCTGGTCGTGCAGGACATCTTTCTGACGGAAACGGCCAATTTCGCGGATGTGATCCTGCCTGCCAGCGCCTTTGCGGAAAAGACCGGCACGGTCACGAATACCAACCGTCAGGTGCAGATGGGCCGCCCTGCCGTGCCGCCGCCGGGTGAGGCCCGGGAAGACTGGGTCATCCTGACCGATCTGGCGCGGCGACTGGGGCTGGACTGGACCTATGACCACCCGCGACAAATCTATGCAGAGATGGCCAGCACCATGTCGTCACTGGACAACATCACGTGGGACAGGCTGATGACAGAGGCGGTGACCTATCCATCCCTGTCGCCCACCGATCCGGGGCAGCCGATCATGTTTGCCGGTGGTTTTCCGCGCGACACCGGGCGGGCAAAGTTCACCCCCGCTGATGTCATCGCCCCGAACGAGGTGCCGGATGCGGATTATCCACTGATCCTGACAACGGGGCGGCAGTTGGAACATTGGCACACCGGGGCGATGACGCGCCGGGCATCGGTGCTGGACGCGGTAGAGCCGGAGGCGAATTGTTCGCTGCATCCTTCCACCCTGCGCAAGCTGGGGATTGATCCGGGCGGTGACGTGACCTTGACCACGCGGCGTGGCAGCATCACCCTGATGGCGCGGGCCGACCGGGCGGTCTCGCCGGACATGGTGTTCCTGCCTTTCGCATTTGTTGAAGCGGCTGCAAATCTGCTGACCAATCCGGCGATTGATCCATTCGGCAAGATCCCGGAATTCAAGTTTGCCGCCGTGCGGGCAAACAAGCCAGAGGGTGCAGGCGTGCGATAGATGACCGGAAAAGGTTCCATCACATTCAAGAGGCGGTGTTGATTATTTTGAACACGGCGGCGTGATTTTTGAAATAGGACTATATTACAGGTATTTAGTATAAGCCACTTTTGGCGCATGTCGCAAAAGCATTACAATCGCCCCTAGGGGAAACCAAAACCAGCACAGGGTCTCGAACTTTACAGGGGGCAGGCGCATTTACCTGCCAGACCCCGCACTGCTGCGGGTGAACTGCAAAGGATTTAGCCATGACCAAGACTGTGAACATCTTTGTCGTCGCCGCTGCCGCCGCAACCATTGCCGGTGCTGCTGCTGCTCAGACGACCACTTTCACCAACGAAGGCGCCGCTGCTGATCAGTTCGATGACCTGCAGGAGCAGATCGCCGAAGACGCAGAGCGTGACGTGGGCCGTTTCGGCAACGAAGGCCGCGTGATCGGCACCTATGGTTCGGTCGCCCTGCGTGCAGCCGCTGCCAATGACGACAACGGTCGTCAGACATTCGACGCTGACGGCAATCTGGTCAGCACGCAGTCCGACGAGGACTATGACGTTGGCGTTGGCCTGCGTTACGGCATGTTCGACGGCGTGAACGGCATCGACGTGACCGCGACCTACAACTACTCCGAAGTCAACGGCGTCATCGAAACCAAAGAGCTGCTGATGGGCGCCGATTACCGTCGCGACTTTGGCGACCGATTCTTTGGTTACGGCAAGCTGGATGCACAGTTTGACGATGTCGCACAAGACAACGAAAACTTCTCTGACATCTTCGTCGGTGCAGGCGTCGGTTACCGCATCTACAACGATGCGACCAGCCAGTGGTCCGTTCAGGCAGGCCCCGGTTACCGTTTCACAGAGTCCGTCCTTGACGGTCGCAACAACGAAGCCGCAGCCTCGATCTCTTCGAACTACTACCGTTCATTGAGCGAGACCTCTTACGTCACCAACGACACCGATGTGATCTATTCGGATTCGTCCACCATCGTGACCAACGAACTGGCCCTGAGCGTGGCACTGTCCAACGCCCTGTCGCTGCGCACGTCGCTGGCGACTGCCTTTGACGATTCGACCGACAGCACATTCGGTGAAGCACAGAACACACTGGGCGTTGCGGTCGTTTACAACTTCAACTGATCGTTCGGATTGCATTCCCGGATATCGCTGAAGACGGGCGGTGGCGAAAGCCGCCGCCCGATTTCGTTTTGAACAGCCTGACCGCCGGCGGGCAGATTAAATGAACAAGCGTTCATAAATTATTTGACGGACGCGAACTGACCTCTCACTATGAAAGAATGTTGCGGCGCGGGGAGGCGTCGTAACGGCAGTCCGGGGTGCGCCGGGCGGGGTGAGGGGGAGATCACTATATGACGACAGCCGCGCCGGGTGCCGCACCCGTGTCTGTTCCTCATTTGCTGGCGCGCAATGTCGCGCGTCATGGCGACAAGACCGCTTACCGTGAAAAAGAATTCGGCATCTGGCAAAGCTGGACCTGGTCGCAGGCCGCGCAGGAAATCGACGCCGTCGCACTTGGTCTGCTGGATATGGGGGCCACCGCTGGCGATCATATCGCCATCATGGGCCGCAACCGTCCGGCGCTGTATTGGGCGATGGTCGCGGCGCAGAAACTGGGGTGCATTCCCGTTCCCCTGTATCAGGAAGCCGCCGCAGAAGAGATCGCCTATGCGCTGGATCATTCCGGTGCCCGTTTTGCCTTTGCCGGAGATCAGGAACAGGTCGACAAGCTGGCAGAGGCGGGCGCGAACCTGACGTCGCTGGAACACGTCATCTATCTGGACCCGCGCGGATTGCGCCGTTACGACCACAGCGCCATGACATCCTATGCCGATGTGCAGGCGCGGGGCCGGGCGTCCAACCGGCAGGCCGACCTTCAGGCGCTGACCGATGCGCGCGGTTATGACGATACCTGCGTGATGCTTTATACCTCTGGCACCACGGGCCGCCCAAAGGGCGTCGTGCTGTCGAACCGCAACGTGATCGAAACATCGAAAAATTCGGCCACCTTTGACAGCCTGCGCGCCGGGGACGAGGTGCTGGCCTATCTGCCGATGGCATGGGTCGGGGATTTCATCTTTTCCATCGGTCAGGCGATGTGGACCGGGTTCTGCGTGAACTGCCCCGAAAGCGCGCAGACGATGCTGAACGACCTGCGTGAAATCGGTCCGACCTATTTCTTTGCCCCGCCGCGCGTGTTCGAGGATCAGCTGACCACGGTCATGATCCGGATGGAGGACGCCGGGCGGTTCAAGAAGGCGATGTTCGATCATTACATGGCGATTGCCCGCCGCGTCGGGCCTGCCTTGCTGGATGGCCAGCCGGTCGGCGCGCTGGACCGGGTCCGCTATGCCATCGGTGATCTGCTGGTCTATGGGCCGCTGAAGAACACCCTCGGGCTGTCCCGCGTCCGCGTCGGTTACACCGCCGGAGAAGCGATCGGCCCGGAAATCTTTGATTTTTACCGCAGCCTCGGGATCAACCTCAAGCAGCTTTACGGTCAGACAGAGGCGACGGTTTTCATCACCCAGCAACCCGATGGGCAGGTCCGGTCGGATACGGTCGGTGTGCCGTCGCCGGGCGTGGAATTGCGGATCGCGGACAACGGCGAAGTCTTTTACCGGTCCCCCGGCACCTTTGTCGCCTATTACAAGAACCCCGACAGCACCGCGTCAACCAAGGACGCCGACGGCTGGGTGGCGACGGGTGATGCAGGTTTCATCGAAGAAGGCACAGGCCATCTGCGGATCATCGACCGGGCCAAGGATGTGGGCAAAATGGCCGACGGTGCGATGTTTGCGCCCAAATACGTGGAAAACAAGCTGAAGTTCTATCCCAATATCCTGGAGGCGGTGGTGTTCGGCGCGGGGCAGGCCCGCTGCGTGGCTTTTGTCAATATCGACCTGAACGCCGTGGGCAACTGGGCGGAACGCAACAACATCGCCTATTCCAGCTATCAGGAACTATCCCAGCATCCGCGCGTGCTGGATCTGGTGGCGGGGCATGTGGACGCGGTCAACGCCAGCATCGCCACCGACCCCATGCTGGCCGGGTGTCAGATCCACCGCTTTCTGGTGCTGCACAAGGAACTGGATGCGGACGACGGGGAAATGACGCGGTCGCGCAAGGTGCGCCGCGCGATTGTGGGAACCAAGTTC
The DNA here is from genome assembly GCA_038225335.1 of Rhodobacterales bacterium. Classification (GTDB taxonomy): domain Bacteria; phylum Pseudomonadota; class Alphaproteobacteria; order Rhodobacterales; family Rhodobacteraceae; genus Loktanella. The sequence goes on along the minus strand of JBBREW010000001.1, from coordinate 7,282 downwards.
GCGGACCTGATTGCCGCGCTTTATGGCGGGGCGGACAGCATCTATACCGAAACCGAAGTCACCTATGAAGACGGGCGCAAGGGCGCGATCAAGGCCACGCTGGCGATCCGCGATGCAAAGGTCATCACACCGTTGCGCAGGGCCGCCGCATGACCGGGGATGTTGCACCCCACGTCACCGCAGACGGCCGCCAGATCGGCGGCGTCATGATGGACATGCGGGGCATCACCCTGCGGTTCGGCGGCGTCGAGGCGATCAAGAACATCAGCTTTGACATTCGCGAAGGCGAAATACGCGCGATCATCGGGCCGAACGGGGCCGGCAAATCGTCGATGCTGAACGTGATTTCCGGGTTCTATCACCCACAGGACGGCGAGGTCTGGTTCCGCGGTGAAAAGCGGCCGCCCATGAAACCGTTTCAGGTGGCGCGTCTGGGCATCGCGCGGACATTCCAGAACATCGCCCTGTTCGACGGCATGAGCGTGCTGGACAACATCATGACCGGGCGTCTGACCCATATGAAGGCAGGCTTGCTGGCGCAGGCGATCTGGCAGGGCCGCGCCGCGCGCGAAGAGGCAGAGAACCGCGCCGTCGTGGAACGGGTCATCGATTTTCTGGAAATTCAGGCCATCCGCAAAACGCCCGTCGGGCGTCTGCCCTATGGCCTGAAAAAGCGTGTGGAACTGGCCCGCGCGCTGGCGGCAGAACCAAAGCTTTTGCTGCTGGATGAACCCATGGCAGGCATGAACGTCGAGGAGAAAGAGGACATGAGCCGCTTTATTCTGGATGTGAACGATGAATTCGGCACGACCATCGCGCTGATCGAACACGATATGGGTGTGGTCATGGACCTGTCGGACCGCGTCGTCGTGATGGATTACGGACGCAAGATCGGCGACGGCACCCCCGACGAGGTCCGCAACAACCAAGAGGTGATTGATGCCTATCTGGGGGTGGCCCATGACTGACCTGCAGGCGATCCACGCAAATCCGGCCAAAGGGGGCCTGCCCGATGTCCGCTGACACCCTGTATCTGATCGAAGTGATGATCAACGGCCTGATGGCGGGCGTTCTTTATGCGCTGGTGGCCCTGGGGTTTGTGCTGATCTTCAAGGCGTCGGGGATATTCAATTACGCCCAGGGTGTGATGGCCCTGTTCGCCGCCCTGACGCTGGTGGGGATCATGGAAGGACAGGTGCCGTTCAGCCATATCATCAACGCCACGTTCGGCACGAACCTGCACAATTTCGGATGGGAGGTGCCAGCCCTGCTGGCCATTGCGCTGACGGTGCTGGTGATGATCCTGTTCGCCTGGGCCGTGCATAATTTTGTCTTTCGGCATCTCGTGGGTCAGGAACCGATCATCCTGTTCATGGCCACCATCGGTCTGGCCTATTTTCTGGAAGGCATCGGCGATCTGATGTGGGGGTCCGATATCAAGACCCTGAACATCGGCATCCCGCAGGGTGGGTCGATGTGGGTGGAAAACCTGTCGGCGGGTCTTGGCGGTGATGATTTCTATGGGTTCTTCATCGACAAGCTGGATATCGTGGCGGCCCTTGTGGCTGCGGTTCTGGTGGCGGCGCTGATCATGTTTGCGCAATATACCAAGCAGGGCCGTGCGATGCGCGCCGTGGCGGACGACCATCAGGCGGCGCTGTCGGTGGGGATCTCACTCAACTTCATCTGGGTGCTGGTCTGGTCGCTGGCCGGGATCGTGGCGCTTGTTGCCGGCGTCATGTGGGGGGCCAAATCCGGCGTCCAGTTTTCGCTGTCACTGATCGCGCTCAAGGCGCTGCCGGTGCTGATGCTGGGTGGGTTCACGTCGATCCCCGGTGCAATCGTGGGCGGGCTGATCATCGGTGTGGGCGAAAAACTGTTCGAATTCTCCATTGGACCACTGGTGGGCGGGGCCACGGAAAACTGGTTCGCCTATGTACTGGCCCTGATCTTTCTGGTGTTTCGCCCGCAGGGCCTGTTCGGGGAGCGGATCATTGAACGTGTGTGACCTTTCAGGCGTCCGCGTGGGACTGCGCCCCACGACGCCCGCCCGCCCGGCCACGCCGGGATGCTGCACCCAGTCCGGAGGTCAAGATGCTGTATCGTGAAGCGGGCGATTTCAAGACGACCTATGCCGCCGACAGTCAGACCTTTCCGATCCGGTTCGACCGGTGGCGGTACTGGGCGGTGCTGGCGGTGGCTTGGCTGGTCATCCCGTTCTTCGTCAACGATTACTGGGCCAATGCCATTCTGGTGCCATTCCTGATCTATGCCATCGCGGCGATCGGGCTGAACATCCTGACCGGATATTGCGGGCAGGTCAGCCTTGGCACCGGCGGTTTCATGGCGGTCGGCGCCTATGCGGTCTACAAGTTGATGACATCCTTTCCGGACGTCAGCATCGTGATCCACGTCATTGTGGCGGGGGCCATCACGGCGGCCGTTGGCACGCTGTTCGGTCTGCCGTCCCTGCGGATCAAGGGGTTCTATCTGGCCGTGGCCACGCTGGCGGCGCAGTTCTTTCTGGTGTGGTTGTTCAACAAGGTGCCGTGGTTCTACAACTATTCCGCATCAGGGCAGATTTCCGCACCGGAACGGTTCATCGCCGGGGTCGCCGTGACCGGGGCAAATACCGCACCCTGGGCGCAATACATGATCTGTCTGGCCTTTGTCACGATCTGTGCCCTGCTGGCGCGCAATCTGACGCGGGGCAGTCTGGGGCGGCAATGGATGGCGATCCGCGACATGGATATTGCAGCGGAAATCATCGGTGTCGATCCTTTGCGGGCGAAACTGACGGCCTTTGCGGTCAGCAGTTTCTTTATCGGGATCGCGGGGGCGCTGTTCTTTGCCGTCTATCTGGGTGCCGTCGAAGTCGGAGAGGCCTTTGGCATCCAGAAATCCTTCCTTGTGCTGTTCATGTGCATCATCGGTGGCCTTGGCAGTATCTTCGGCAGCTTTGCGGGCGCTGCGTTTCTGGTGCTGCTGCCTGTCGCGCTGAAGGTGCTGGGTGTTGATCTGCTGGGCTGGCCAAGCGCCACGGTCGCCCATCTGCAACTTGTCGCGGTGGGCGGGCTGATCATGTTTTTCCTGATCAAGGAACCGCATGGGCTGGCGCAGTTGTGGCGCGTCACGAAAGAGAAGTTGCGGGTCTGGCCGTTTCCATACTGACCCGCACCGCATCCGCCCCGGCAGGCCACGACCTGCCGGACACGACCGGGATATTCCCCGTTTTTCAAGACCAATCTTTGGGAGGAGACTTGTGATGAAGATGAAGACATGCGCCGCCGCACTGCTTGCGGGCCTGGTGGCCAGCGGGCCTGCGCTGGCCGAACTGGTGATCCCGGATCTGAGCTATCGCACCGGGCCCTACGGCGCCAACGGCACCCCGTTTTCCGACGGGTATCAGGACTATTTCGCGCTGCTGAACGCTCGCGATGGCGGGATCGGCGGCGAGATGATCCGCATCAACGAATGCGAAACCGCCTATAACACCGAAAAAGGCGTGGAGTGTTACGAGGCGACCAAGGGCGACGGGGCGCTGATCTATCAACCGCTGTCGACCGGTATCACCTATCAGCTGATCCCCAAGGCGACGGCGGATCAGATCCCGATGCACACGCTGGGTTACGGCCGCACCTCTGCTGCGGCGGGCGAGACGTTTCCATGGGTCTTCAACTATCCGGCGACCTACTGGGATGCGGCCAGCGTCGCGGTCAACTATCTGTTGAGCGAGAACGGCGACGATCTGTCGGGCAAGAAGATCACGCTGATCTACCACAACTCTGCCTATGGCAAGGAACCGATCCGCACGCTGGAAGAGCTGAGCAAGATCCATGGGTTCACCCTGACCCAGCTGGCCGTTGACCCGCCGGGCCAAGAGCAGAAATCGCAGTGGTTGCAGATCCGGCGCGAACGGCCCGATTATGTCATCATGTGGGGTTGGGGCGTCCAGAACCAGGTCGCCATTCAGGAAGCAGCCAACGTCGGCTATCCTATGGACCAGTTCATCGGGAACTGGTGGGCAGGCGCCGAACCGGACGTGCTGGCCGCAGGCATGGCTGCTGACGGCTACAAGGCGCTGAACATGAACCGGATTCAGGATTATCCGGTGCTGGATGAAATCCGCGCGCAGGTGATCGATGCGGGCAACGGTGCCGGCGACGCGTCCAATCTGGGCACGGTGCTGTATATCCGGGGCATGTACACCGCGATGCTGGCCGCAGAGGCCATCGCCAAGGCACAGGAACTGGCCGAGACATCGCAGATCGACGCCATGCAGATGCGCAACGGGATGGAGGCGCTGGAAATCACCAATGCCCGCATGACCGAACTGGGCATGGAAGGGATCGGTCCGGAATTCACCGTATCCTGTCAGAACCATTCGGGGTCGGGCGAAGGTCTGGTGCAGCAGTGGAACGCGACTGACCGGGTCTGGGTGCCGTTGACGGACTTCATCTCTCCGGACAAGAGCGTGATCGATCCGCTGATTGCCGAGGATGCGGCGGCCTATGCCGCTGAAAACAGCATCACGCCGGGCTGCCTTTGATCCATGGTCGGGCGGCCCTGACGGGCCGCCCGATTTTTTGAGTATTTCAGAAAAAGCGAGGACAGGCCGCGCCATGCTGGATCAGCCAAAGACAGAGACGTTGCTGGAGGTCAGCAATATCGAAGTGATCTACAATCAGGTCATCCTTGTGCTGAAAGGTGTGAGCCTGAAGGTGCCAAAGGGCGGTATCACGGCCTTGCTGGGGGGCAACGGTGCCGGCAAGACCACGACGCTGAAAGCAATTTCCAACCTGCTGCATTCCGAACGCGGGGCGGTGACGAAAGGCAGCATCGTGTATCGCGGCGAGCGGGTTCAGGACCTGTCGCCAGAGGCACTAGTGCGGCGCGGTGTCATTCAGGTCATGGAAGGGCGGCATTGTTTCGAACACCTGACCATCGAAGAGAACCTGCTGACCGGCGCCTATACGCGCAGCGACGGCAAGGCCGCGATCATGGCCGATCTGGACATGGTCTATACTTACTTCCCGCGTTTGCGGGAACGGCGGCGCAGTCAGGCGGGCTATACGTCGGGGGGTGAACAGCAGATGTGTGCCATTGGCCGCGCGTTGATGTCGCGACCGGAAACCATCCTGCTGGACGAGCCGAGCATGGGGTTGGCCCCGCAGCTGGTCGAAGAGATCTTTGCCATCGTCAAGGACCTGAACGAGCGTGAAGGCGTCAGCTTTTTGCTGGCGGAACAGAATACCAACGTGGCGCTGCGGTTTGCACACCACGGCTATATCCTGGAATCCGGCCGTGTCGTGATGGAAGGGCCAGCGGCCGACCTGCGCGAGAACCCGGACGTGAAGGAATTTTATCTTGGCGTGTCAGAGGCAGGCCGCAAGTCGTTCCGCGATGTCCGCAGTTATCGCAGGCGCAAGCGGTGGCTGGCCTGAGCCGGTCATCAGGGGGTGAAATCATGCGACGGATTGCCGCAGCCCTGTGCCGCCCGTGCCTGACTGGCGTTGCCTTGGTGAACGAGCCGCAGGGTGCGGCGTTCCTGACGGGAGTGAAACCATGAAAATGAAGATGATCGCCGCTGCGGCTTGTGTGATGACGACGGCCTTTGGAGTGTCGGCGCAGGCCCAGACCGAAACCGGGTCCGGCAATCCCACGCTGACCTGTACGCAGTTTCTGGACATGGACGATGCGACGCAAAAAGATGCGGTCACCACCTTGATGGCGGTCGGGTCGCAGACCATGCCTGATCCCGATGCCGGGAATGACACCGGCGACGTGGGCAATCTGACGGCATCCGATGCCGCAGCGGCCCCTGACAACGAATCGATTACCGATGGCACCGATGGTGCGATGACCAATGTGTCGGATGATACGGTCCGTGCGATCGTGAATATCTGCAACAACTCTGCCGTTCCGGGCTGATCATTGGTTAGCAGCGGTGCGTTATTGCATAGCACGCGCCGCGATGCCCAGTTGGTCACTGTCCGGGGCTGTTTGTGATGACTGAACCGGACAGGAGAGTGAGACCGTGATGACCACCTATTACGACGATCTGGAAACCCGTGATGCCAAGACGCGTGCGCAAGCACAGCTTGCGGGCCTTCGAGAGCAGATTGCACGGGTGGACGCATCTTCGGGGTCTTGGCTGGCAGGGGCGCAGGTGGACCAGTGGGGTGATCTGACGCGCCTGCCAGTTTTCCGGAAAAGCGATCTGGTGGACCGTCAAAAGGCACAACCGCCTTTTGGCGGTCTGCCGGTCAGCAACATCACCCATATTTTCCAGTCGCCCGGTCCGATCTATGAACCGGGCGGGTCCGCGCCGGACTGGTGGCGGTTCGGGCGGTTTCTGGCGGCCTGCGGGATCGGTCCCGACGACACGGTGCAGAACTGCTTTGGCTATCACCTGACGCCGGCGGGCGCGATGTTCGAAAACGGCGCGCGGGCCGTGGGGGCAAAGGTCGTGCCAGCCGGCACCGGTCAGACGGAATTGCAGGTCATGGCGGCCGCCGCAGCAGGCGTCACCGCCTATGCCGGAACGCCGGATTACCTGAAGGTCATTCTTGAAAAGGCGGACGAGATGGGTGTGAGCCTGTCGATCACCAAGGCTGCGGTGTCGGGCGGTGCCTTGTTTGCGCCGCTGCGCCAGTATTACGCGGACCGCGGCATTACCTGTCTGCAATGTTATGCCACGGCGGATCTGGGGCTGATCGCTTACGAAACCGCAGCCGACAGCGGCATGATCGTTGACGAAGGCGTCATTGTCGAATTGTGCATTCCCGGCACCGGGACACCCGTGATCCCCGGCGACGTGGGCGAGGTGGTCGTGACCACCCTCAATCCCGATTACCCGCTGATCCGCTTTGCCACCGGCGATCTGAGCGCGGTGCTGGACGGATCGTCGCCCTGTGGCCGCACGAATATGCGGATCAAGGGGTGGATGGGACGGGCCGATCAGACAACAAAGATCAAGGGCATGTTCGTGCGCCCGGAACAGGTGGCGGTGCTTGTGGCGCAGACGGGTGCGGACAGGGCACGGGTCATTGCGGACCGGGACGGCGACGCGGACCGCATGACCGTCGCCTTTGAAGGGCGCGATCTGGATCAGGACGCATTGCGTGCCGCGGTGTCCAACGTTTTGAAACTGCGCGGCGACGTGACCTGTCATGCGCCCGGAACCCTGCCCCGCGACGGCCTCGTGATCGAGGATCGCCGGACCTACGATACCTGACACGCAAAGGACTTTGCCATGCGCCACCTACTTTTGTCTTCTGTC